>CAJGBT010000008.1 GCA_904501665.1 uncultured Bacilli bacterium
AGTTAAAAAAGAAAAACCAAAAATGGTAAATGGTATTAGTACTGATCAAAAACATATTGTAGTAACAACAGCTGAATTTGATGAATACAACTATCAAAAACGTCTAAAAGATTGAAGAAAGAAAGCTGGTTATAATGAAAATCCACATACATGTTTTAAATGTAAAGAAGGTGATTGCCATACTTCAATTTTATTAGAAAATAAAAAACACATTTGTTACACTTGTTGAATTAAAAAACCTGATACAACAAGTTCAAAAGGAAAAAAATAAAGGATAATATATGGGTCAAAAAGTTAATTCAAACGGACTAAGATACGGGATATATAAAGAATGACAATCTAGATGAATTGCTAGTAGCAACAAAGAAATGGCATTGTGATTAGTTCAAGATGATAAAATTAGAAAATTCTTCTTTAATAAATACAAAACTGCTGAGATTAATAATATTGAAATTGAACGAAACAAAAAAGATGTAGTTTTATTTATTCATGCTGCTCAACCTGGGATTATTCTTGAACCAGAAGTTCAAAAAAAGATCATTGTTGAAATTGCTAAAATTATAGGTCGTCAATTCAAAGTTATTTTAAATGTTATTGCTATCCCAAATACATATGTTAATGCTAGAATTCTTGCAAGAGAAATTGCTAATGACATTGAAAGAAGAGTATCTTTTAGAATTGCACAAAAACTTGCAATCAAAAAAGCAATGCGTGCTGGTGCATTAGGAATTAAAACTAGAGTGTCAGGTCG
This sequence comes from uncultured Bacilli bacterium, assembly GCA_904501665.1. Classification (GTDB taxonomy): domain Bacteria; phylum Bacillota_I; class Bacilli_A; order Mycoplasmatales; family Mycoplasmoidaceae; genus Mycoplasma_L. The sequence continues at coordinate 752 of CAJGBT010000008.1, forward strand.
TTTAGGTGGCGTGGAAATGGCAAGAGAAGAAGGATATTCTGAAGGAATTGTTACACTTTCAACATTACGTATAGATATTGATTATGCTTTAGAAGAAGCTCATACTACATATGGTATTATTGGTGTAAAGGTTTGAGTTAACCGAGGTGAAATTTTTAGAAAAGGAGAGATTTCAAAAATTTGTTTAAATCCACCTTCATCGATCCAAACAATTAAATCTAAACCAATGAGTAATAAAGCGACTACAAAAGGGAGGGAATAGAAATTATGTTACAACCAAAAAGAACAAAATATCGTAAACCTCACAAGATTAGTTATGAAGGAAAAGCAAAAGGAAACACTTATATTTCTTTTGGTGAGTATGGTTTAATGGCAACAACTGGAGCTTGAATTGATACAAAACAGATTGAAGCAGCACGGATTGCTATTTCTAAACGTTTAGGTAAAACAGGAAAAATGTGAATTCGAATTTTTCCGCATTTATCAATGACTAAAAAACCATTAGAAGTAAGAATGGGTTCTGGTAAAGGTTCACCAGAAAAATGAGTAGCTGTTGTTAAAAAAGGCACAATTATGTTTGAAGTTGCTGGTATTGGTGAAGAATTAAGTAAAGATGCTTTAAGAGCAGCAGGAAACAAGCTTTGTACATCTTGAAAGATTGTTAAAAAAGAAGGGGGTAAGTAAGTTATGGTAAATATGGCTAAAGAACTTCGTAAGAAGACAACCCAAGAATTAACAGAATTGATTATCAAATGTAAAGAGCAATTATTACAAATTAGATTTAGTATTGCTAATGGTGAAACTGAAAAAGCCAGCAACATTAATGAACTTAAAAAAACAATTGCTAGATCATTTACAATTTTAAATGAAAGAATGAATACTAATCAAAAAGAATCTAATCAAAATCAAAAAGAAGCAAGTACAAAGAAAGGAAATAACAAATAATGCCAGCTCAAGTTACAGTTGAAAGAAATCGAAGAAAAGTTCTTATGGGTATTGTAGTTTCAACAAAAATGGATAAAACTATTACAGTTATGGTGGAACGAAAATCAAAACACCCTTTGTATAAAAAACTAGTAATTACCCATAAAAAATATCATGCACATGATGAAAAACAAGAATGTAAAGTAAATGATCGTGTGGAAATAATTGAAACAAGACCATTATCAAAAACAAAATTCTTTCGGTTAAATAGAATCATTGAAAAAGCAAAATAAATTAGAATTAAACAGCAAAGGAGATTATTATGATTCAACACATGTCAAGATTAAAAGTTGCAGATAATACAGGTGCCAAAGAAGTAGGTGTAATTAAAGTTTTGGGTGGTTCTAAACGTCGTTATGCCTTCATTGGTGATGTAATTATTGTTTCTGTTAAAAAATGTCAACCTGGTGGTCCTATTACAAAAGGACAAATTTTTAAAGCTGTCATTGTGAGAACTAAAAAAGGTGTTCACCGTAGCTCTGGTGCAGTTTTAAAATTTGATGAGAATGCATGTGTGTTAATTAAGGAAGATAAATCTCCTCGTGGTAGTCGTATTTTTGGTCCAATTGCTAGGGAACTAAGGGATAAAGGATATGCTAAAATAGTTTCTTTAGCACCTGAGGTATTATAAGGGAGTTTGGTTTATGAATAGATTAATTAAAGGTGATCGAGTAAGAGTTATTTCTGGAAAATTAAAAGGTTTAGAAGGTGTTATTTTAAGTGTTAATTTAAAATCACAAACTGCTATAGTTGAAGGAATAAATAAAATCAAAAAACATGTAAAACCAAACCAAGAAAATGAAAAAGGTGGTATTGTTGAAATTGATGCTCCAATTAAATTATGTAAATTAGCATTAATTGATCCCAAAGGTAAAGGTGCTACTACAAAAGTAAAATACGAAAAAGATAAAAATAATAAAAAAGTTAGAATCACAAAATTATCAGGAACTAATTTAAATGAAAAGAAGTAAGGAGTTTATAAATGAGTAGTATTTTAAAAGAAATTTACAAAAAAGAAATTGCACCTGAACTTCAAAAAGAATTTCAATTTAGTTCTGTAATGCAAATTCCAAAATTAGAAAAGATAGTAATTAATGCAGGTATCGGTGATGCAGCACATGATGCTAAAAATTTAGAAGCAGCTGTAAATGAACTTTTATTAATTACTGGTCAAAAACCAATTATAACTAAGGCAAAAAAATCAATTGCTACCTACAAAGTACGTGAAGGTCAGGGAATTGGTTGTAAGGTAACATTAAGAGGTGAAAAGATGTGAAATTTTGCTTATATGTTATTTAATGTAGCATTACCTCGTGTTCGTGACTTTCGTGGATTAAATCCTCATTCTTTTGATGGGCGTGGAAATTATACTATTGGGATTAAAGAACAAATTATTTTTCCACAAGTGGTTTATGACAATGTTAAAAGAATAAGAGGTTTTGATATTACTTTTGTTACTTCTACAAATAGTGATAAAGAAGCATTAAGCTTATTAAATAGGCTTGGAGCTCCAATTAGAAAGGTTAATAAATAATATGGCTAAAAAATCATTAATTGAAAAACAAAAAAAACACCAAAAATATGCAGTAAGAAATTACACAAGATGTCAAAGATGCGGACGACCACATGCTGTTTTAAGAAAGTTTGGTATTTGTCGTTTGTGTTTTAGAGATTTAGCTTACAAGGGAGCAATTCCTGGTGTAAAGAAAGCATCATGATAGGAGGAAAAAATTATGCATATAGATCCAATTGCTGAACTATTAACTAAAATAAGAAATGCTAAAAAAACATATAAGCCTTCTGTTTTTGTTTCGCATTCTAATTTTAAAATTGCTATTTTAGAAATCTTAAAAAAAGAAGGTTTTATTAAAGATTTTGAAATTACAACAAAAGATAAAAAGAAAGAAGTAGAGATTAAATTAAAATATAAAAATCGTGCTTCTGCTATTCATGGATTAAGACAAATATCTAAACCAGGGTTAAGAATTTATTCTGAAGCAACAAAATTACCAAAAGTTCTTAATGGTTTGGGGATTGCATTAGTTTCAACCTCAAAGGGTGTAATGACAGATAAGGAAGCAAGAAAAGAAAATATTGGCGGTGAAGTTATCGCTTATGTTTGATAGCTAATTAAAAGTAAAAAAAGGAAAGGAGAAAAAAGTATGTCAAGAATTGGAAATCGTATTTTATCAATACCTACAGGAATATCAGTTGAAATTAAAAATAATTTAATTAATATTAGTGGTCCAAAAGGGAAATTAGATGTTAACTTCAATAGTAAATTAATTTCTGTTAAACATCAAGATAACAAGATTGTAATAACACGGTTAAATGAAGATAAGGAAACCAAAATGCTTCATGGGACAACTAATGCTAACATAGCTAATGCTATTTTAGGTGTTAATAATGAATTTAAGAAAGAATTAGTTTTAAAAGGTGTTGGTTACAAAGCTAAAGTTGAGGGAAAACAATTAGTTTTAACTCTTGGTTTTTCTCACCAAGTTGAACTTGATATTCCAAATGGTGTCAATGTTCAAACACCATCAAATACTGATATTATTATTACAGGTATTAATAAACAAGCTATTGGTCAATTTTGTGCAGTGATCAGAAAATATCGTCCACCTGAACCATATAAAGGAAAAGGAATTTTGTTTAAAAATGAACAAATTATCCGTAAAGTTGGTAAGAAAGCTGAGAAATAAAAGGAGGTTTAAATGAAAAGAATTAGTTTTGATAAAAATGCTCAACGTTTAATTAGACAAAAGCGAAACTTTACTTTGTTAAAAAAAATTGAATGTGATCGACCAAGATTATTAGTTACAAAAACAAATGCCCATATTTTTGTACAATTAATTGATTTAAATGCTCAAAAAACACTAGCATCTTCTAGCTCAGTTGCTTTAAAACTTAAGAATGGGAATAAAGATAATGCAGCTAAAGTTGGTACTGATATTGGTAAAAAAATTAAAAAATTAAAAATTAGTGAAATAGCTTTTGATCGTGGTGGTTCAAAATACCACGGTCGTGTTAAGACATTAGCAGATGCTATTCGTGCAGAAGGGATTAAATTCTAAGAGGTAATTTTATGAATATTGATAAAGAAAAAGATTTAACAAATTTAGAAGTAAATGAAAAGACAAAGCAACAAGAGGCAGTAGTTGTAGAAGCACAAACTGACAGTTCTAAAGAAGCTAATAAAACTAACAATGAAAATATAATTAAAAAAACTCCAGTTAAACGTCAAGTTTCTCCTAATGGATTTATCGAAAAAGTGGTTCAAATTAAACGGATTTCAAAAACAACCAAAGGTGGTCGAAATATGCGTTTTTCAGCTTTAGTAGTAATAGGAAATAAAAATGGTGAGGTTGGTTTTGGAATGGGAAAATCAATTGAAGTTCCTGATGCAATCAAAAAAGCATTAAAAAATGCTAACAACAATATTAGACAAGTTAAAATCAATAAAAATGGAACTGTTTTTCATGAAAAAATTGGCCGTCATGGAGCAAGTAGAATTTTAGTAAAACCAGCACCAAAAGGTACAGGTATTATTGCTGGTGGTCCAATTCGTGCAGTTGTAGAATTAGCAGGTTATTATGATATTTATACAAAATGTCTAGGATCATCAACTCCAATTAATGCTATTAGAGCAACAATTGATGGTTTATCACAACAATTCTCACCTTATGAAATCGCAAAATTAAGAGATAAAAAAGTTTCAGAATTATAATTTAAAAGGAGTATTAAAATGGAATTACATAACTTAAAATCTACTAAAGGTTCAAGAAATCATAAAAGGAAAATTGTTGGTCGTGGTCATGGTTCAGGTATTGGTAAAACATCTGGACGTGGTCAAGATGGTCAGAAATCAAGAAAATCTCCACATACAAGATTAGGTTTTGAAGGTGGTCAAACTCCATTATATAGACGTGTTCAAAAAGTAGGTTTTAATAATTACAATTTTGCCAATAACTATCATGTAATTAATCTAAAAGATTTAGCAAAGATTAAGGAAAAAACAATTGATTTAAACTTATTAATTAAAAAAGGTTTTTTCTCAAAAAATTTAAAATATCCACTTAAAGTAATTGGTAATGCAAAAATTAATAGTGGAATTGTAATTAAAGCAAATAAATTTAGCGAAGGAGCAAAAACTGCAATTGCTGCTTCTAATTCAAAATTTGAAATTATTAACAATTAATTTTTATTTGTTTAAAATATTTATATAGTTTTAATACTTATGGCTACTAGTAAACATTATAGTAAAGATTTTCATTTCATTAGGCAACTAAAAAATATTTTTACTTCTAAAAAAGTAATGATAGCAATTTTAGTTACTTTATTTTTTATGATTCTTTATAATTTTGTTTCTAAAATCTCAATGCCATTTTTAAAGATTGAAAACACTAGTGGATTAAATCAAAGTGCTTTATATAATATCTTAAATATGTTGGGTGGTGGTGGGATCACTAATATGAGTATGTTTGCAATTGGTATATCACCATATATTACAACGCAAATTATTGTTCAACTATTATCATCAGATGTTATTCCACCTCTAGCCCGATTGGCTAAATCAGGTGAACGCGGTCGTAAAAAAATTGAGATGATTTCACGAATTCTTTGCTTACCTTTTTCAATATTACAAGCATATTCTATTTATGCCCTATTTTCTAGCCAAGGGATTCAAATTGAATCAGGTTTACCAACATCTTTACAAGGATTTTTTTATATAACCTTAATGGTAGCTGGTACTTATATTGCAATCTTTTTTAGTGATTTAATTACTAAAAGAGGTGTAGGTAATGGTGTTACTACTATTATTTTATGTGGGATTGTTTCTTCATTAGTGCCTAATTTTATTTATGTTAAAAACAATATTGATACATATGTCCAAGGTCAACTTTATCAATTGATTTCATTTATAGTTTATATAATTTTCTATCTAGCTATTTTATGAATCATTACTTTTGTCAATTGTTCATCTAGAAAAATTCCAATTCAGCAAACTGGTCAATCATTAATGAAACTAGGAGATGATTTACCTTACTTACCTTTTAAATTAAATACAGGCGGTGTTATTCCAGTTATTTTTGCTTCATCTATTATGAGTTTACCATTAACCATATCCGAGATTATTAAAACAAATACTGGGCCAAATGGTTTTACAAACTTTTCTGAACTAATGTTTTCTTTTTCTAGTTGAGCTGGCATTATAGTTTATTGTGTATTAATTATTTTATTTACATTTTTTTATTCTTATGTGCAGTTAAACCCTAATAAAATTTCTAATGATTTTATGAAATCAGGACGTTTCATTATTGGTGTTAAAATTGGAAAGGAAACAGAAAAATATATATCTCAAGTTTTATATCGGATAAATTGAATTGGTGGTCCTTTCTTAGCTATTGTTGCCTCTTTAGCTTATGTTGCAAGTATTGTTACAACAACTAGTACAGGTGTTTCAATTATTCCATCAAATGCTGCTCTTGGTGGTACTGGTATTATTATTTTAGTATCTGGTACATTAGACTTATGACAATCAATTGTTTCTGTTTCAACAACCACATCATATAAAATTATGAGAAAAAGAATGGAAATTGATGATGCTAAGATTATTGGAAATGATCAAATCATGAGCGAAGATGTTAATTCAGTTTTATGGTAGGAGAATAATTTATGAAAAAGGATTTTAAAATTATTTTAGTTGGTGCTCCAGGAAGTGGAAAAGGGACCATCTCTAATATTTTATGTAAAAAATATAATTTAAAACACATCTCAACTGGTAATTTATTTAGAGAAAAAATTAAAGCTGATAAAAGTGATTTAGCACTAGAAATCACTAATATCTTAAATAAGGGTGAATTAGTTCCAGATGAAATTACCAATAAATTAGTTAAGCAAGAAATTTTAAAATGTTTTGAAAAAAAACAAGGTTTTATTTTAGATGGTTATCCAAGAAATATCGAACAAGCTAATTTTCTAAATGACATTTGTAATATCGATTTTGTTTTCTGCTTCAACATTGATAAAAATGAATTATATAAAAGAATTTCAGGGAGATTAGTATGTTCTAGTTGTGGAGCAATTTTTAATACATATTTAAAACCTCCTAAAGTTGCTAAAACATGTGATAATTGTGGTGAAGTTTTATTTCAAAGAAAAGATGATAATTTTGATTCTTTTAAGTTACGAATGAGTGAATATAATAAGAAAACAAAACCGCTTATAAATTTTTTTAAAAATTTAAATAAATTAGATAAAATAAATGTTGGAAAATCAATTGATGAAGTTATCGTTGAAATTGAGAAAGTTTTAAATGCTAATTAAAACTAATCAAGATATTAAATTAATTAAAGAAGCATCAAGAATTTGAAAATTAGCACGTGCTGCTATTCTTGATAAAGTTTGTGAAGGCATGAAATTAATTGATTTAGATGAAATTGCTAGAGAAGTGATTGAATCTAATGGTGCTAGTTGTGCTTTTTATAATTATCTTGGTTTTCCAAAACACATTTGTATTTCAGTGAATGAAACACTCATTCATGGAGTCCCAGATGATTATTGCTTAAAAAAAGGCGATCTTGTAACTTTTGATATTGGCATAAAATTTGAAAATCACTTTTGTGATGCTGCTTTTACAGTTATTGTTGGTAAAGGTTCGATTGAAGCACAAACAATCAATGATGTTTGTTATCAAAGTTTAATGACTGCAATTGCAAGCATTAAACCAAATCAAACAACCAACTTAGATTTAGCAGCTATAATAGAAGATTATGTTACAAGTAATGGATATGAAGTTATTAGAAACTTTACTGGTCATGGTTGTGGTAATGAAATCCACGAAGACCCTATTATTCCTAATTATCGTTCATTCTTATTTTCAAAAGTTATGTTAGTACCTAATATGGTAATATGTATTGAGCCAATGATTATGACAAAATCAAATAAATACATTATTAGTAAAAAAGATAATTGAGCAGTAATTGCTAAAAATAAAAAATTAACATGCCATTGAGAACATATGATTTTAATTACAGAAAATGGCTGTGAAATTTTAACAGAATAGTTAAATTATTTGGAGTATTAATGAGTCAAAAGCAAGACAAAATTTGCCTTAAAGGAACAGTTAAAGAAATAACATCAGGTGGAACATATTCTGTTTTACTTGAAAATAATTTAGAAATCTTAGCCCATGTATCAGGTAAAATGCGTGTGAACAAGATTTCAATTTTACCAGGTGATATTGTTGATGTTGAGCTTAGTCCATATGATTTAACAAAAGGAAGAATTACTTATCGACAAAAATAAGTGAGGAAAAAAATATGAAGGTTAGAGCATCGGTAAAACCAATTTGTAATGATTGTAAAATTATAAAAAGATCAGGTGTTGTTAGGGTAATTTGTAAAAACCCTAAACATAAACAAAGACAAGGTTAGGAGTTTGAATGGCACGTATATTAGGTGTAGATATTCCCAATGATAAACGAATAGTGATTTCATTAACATATATTTATGGTATTGGTCGTTCAAGATCAAGTATGATTTTGAAAGAAGCAAAGATTGATGAAAATATTAAAACAAAAGATTTAACAGAAGATCAACTTGCTCAAATTAGACAAATTGCACAAAAATTTCAACTTGAAGGTGATCTTCGAAGAGAAGTTGCAATGAATATAAAACTTAAAATGGAAGTTGGTTGCTATGCTGGTATTAGACACCGTCGTAATTTACCAGTTAGAGGTCAAAGAACTAGAACAAATGCAAGAACTAGAAAAGGACCTAGAAAAACAGTTGCTAATAAGAAAATTGAAACACGTTAATAGGAGCAAATAATGGCAAAAAAGAAAAAGATTAATTTTACGAATGGAATTGCTCATATTCATGCAACTAGAAATAATACTATTGTTTCTTTATCTGATGAACAAGGTAATGTTATTACTTGAGCGTCATCAGGTAGCATAGGATACAAAGGAGCAAAAAAGAAAACAGCATATTCAGCTGGTTTAGCTGCAGAAAAAGCAGCACGTGAGTCATATGCTTTAGGTCTAAGAAATGTTAAGGTTCATATTAATGGAATTGGTTCTGGAGGTGAAACAGCAATTAGAAGTTTGCAAGTTGCTGGGTTAAAAGTTACTTCAATTAGTGATGTAACCCCTATTCCACATAATGGTTGTAGACCACCAAAAAAACCAAGATAAATTTAGTTTAAGGAGATTGTTATGGAAAAATTTTTAAAATATAAAGTTCAAATTGAAGAATCAGAAAAAAATGATGAAAATTATGCAAAATTTACTATTAGTCCACTTGAAAGAGGATTTGGTAACACCTTAGGTAACGCATTAAGAAGAGTTTGTTTATCTTCCATTCCAGGTGCATCAATGTTTGCTATTAAAATTCCTGGTATTACTCATGAATTTCAAGCAATTGAAGGTGTAAATGAAGATTTAACTGAGATTATTTTAAATCTTAAAAAATTAGTAGTTAAAATTGACGAAAATATCATTCCTTTTGAAGAATTAGAAGCAACTAATATTGAAAAGTGACCAATATTAACAATTGATAAATCTAAAAAAGGTGAGATTCTTGCTTCTGATATTGAAGTTCCAGTTGGTTTCACAATTATTAATAAAGATTTACATATTGCAACATTAACTAAAGATGTTAACTTTAAAGTAGACATTTATGTTAAATTAGGTCGAGGATTCAAATCATTTAAGGAAAATAAAGAAGGGATATCTTCTCTTAATATTATTCCAACAGATTCAGATTTCTCACCAGTTACTAAATTTACTTATAATGTTGAAGAAATTAAAACAACTAAAAATGCAATGAGTGATAAATTAATAGTTGAGCTTTCTACTAATGGTGCAGTTAGTGCCGGAAAAGCAATTGCACTTGCTTCTAAAATTCTAGTAGAACACTTTAATTTAATTAGTAATTTAGATGAACAAATTGCTAATATTCAAGTTATGCGTGAACGTGAAGCAGAAACTAAAAGAGCAAATCTTTCTATTCCGATTGAAAATCTTAATCTTTCTGTTAGAGCCTACAATGCTTTAATGCAAATGAACATCAAAACAACTCAAGAAATTATTGATCGTTCTCGTAAAGAAATTGAAAACATTAGAAATCTTGGTAAAAAATCAGTTAATGAAATTATTAAAGTTATTCACGAACGTGGATTAAAATTCCGGGAAGAATAATTTAGATAAGGAGAAAAGAACTTATGTCATTTCAAAATAAACCTGGTAAAACAAGTGCATGAAGAAAAATGGTAATCCGTCAACAAATTAGTGATGTTTTAGCTCATGGTCAAATCATCACCACCTTAACAAAAGCTAAAGAAAGTAGAAAACATGTTGATAAAATGATTACTTATGCAAAGAAAAATACACTTGCTTCTCGTCGAATGGCAGCAAGGTATTTGTTAAATACTTCTTGTATGGATAGTGATGCACTTTTAAAAAAATTATTTAATGAATTAGGTCCAAAATATAAAGATCGAAATGGTGGGTATTGTCGAGTTTTAAAAATTGGTACAAGACCTGGAGATAATGTTGAACAAGCAGTATTACAATTAGTATAAGGAATAAGTATGGCATTAAAGAGAGCAATTAGACTTCAATGTAGTGAATGTGAACGAAAAAATTATTTATCTAGGAAAAATCCAAAAGCTAATCCTGATAAATTAGAATTGAATAAATTTTGTAAATGATGCAGAAAAGTAACTTTACATAAAGAAACAAAAGATATTAAAAAATAATGTTAGTTATGGCAGAAAATCAAAAAGATTTATATCAAAATATTTATACATCATATGAAGATCAAAATAATGAATATCAAAATTATTATCAAAACGAGACCATTGCACCTTTTCCTAAAAAGATAAAGATTCATCGTTGAGAAGAACAATATCTTTATGAAGATACCTTTGATTTTGAAAATAGCGAATTTTTTAGAATTTTAAATGATTACCAAGTTGATGAACATAATCAAACTAAAAATTATGAAAATCAAGAAAACTACTCTAACCAACGTCAGACACTAACTAGAAGGTAATTTATATGAAAATCTTAGTTATTGGGGCTGGATTAGCAGGCAGCTCTTTTGCAAGACTAGTTGCTGATTATCATGAAGTAGTTGTTTTTGAAAAAAATAACTTTATTGGTGGCAATTGTTTTGATCAATTAGATAATAACGGGATTTTAATACATCAATTCGGACCTCATATTTTTCACACTTCAAATCGTGATGTTTGAAGTTTTGTTAATCAATTTTCTAGTTTTAAAAAAGTTGTCCATCAGGCTTTAGTATCAGTAGATGGGTATTTATTACAGATGCCTATTAATTTAAATTCAATTAAAGTAATTTTTCCTCATTTATTTGATGCTTTTTTAGAGGAAGTATATAGTTTAAAGTTATTTGGAAAACAAGCTAGTATTTTACAATTATTGACTTATTTTAAAAATGAAGATAATAAAAAAATTGTGAATTTTTTTTATGAAAAAGTTTTTGCAAACTATAGTTCAAAAATGTGAGGGATACCTATCAATATGTTGGATAAAAAAGTAATTGAACGGGTAAAAATTAATTTAAGTTATGATTGAAATTATTTTCCTGATGATGAATTTTGTGGTCTACCAATTGAAGGATATACCAAAATGATTGCCAATATGTTAGACCATCCTAATATTAAAGTTTTTCTAAATAAAGATCAAATTAATTTTAAAATTAAAAATCATTTAGTTTATGTTGACAATAAATTTTATGACCTAGTTATTTTTACCGGAAGTCTTGATGAAATGTTTAATTATAAATATGGCATGTTACCATATCGTTCATTGAATATTAAATTTGAAACTATTTATAATGATTATTTACAAACAGCATCAATTGTTAATTATCCACAAGACCCATGCTTAACTAGAATTTGTGAATATAAAATTTTAAATAATCAAAAAATAGATGGAGTGACAACAATTTCTAAAGAGTATCCTGGACAATTTGATCCTTTAGATTCTTTTTTTTATAATCGTTTTTATCCTATCAAAAATAAAGAAAATGATGTTATGTATAATTGGTATTTACAAGAAGCAAATGCAATTAACAATCTTTACTTACTTGGACGTCTAGCTGAATATAGATATTATGATATGGATGATGTTATAGCTAGTGCTATGAAATTAGTTCAAAAATTAAATTTATATAATTAATGATAAAATTATATTATTATAAATAATATTATGAGTAGAAAACAAAAAATTGATTTTAATGATATTTACAATAATTTAGTTGAGGTTTTATCTGTTGTTTTTTTAAATAAACAAACTATAAATGCAATAAAAACAGATTTAAATGTAGAAAAGGCTGTTATTGACCTTTTAAGCATTTGCAATCAATTAGAACTAAAATTAAATATTATTAATGAAAATAAAAAAATTAATGAATTCAAATCAGCATTTGAAACAATTAGTGGTAAAAAAACAAAATTGTCTAAAGTTAACATTAATGATGAAAGTAATATTTTAGATAAAATCAATTACTTAAAAGTGATTTTAAAAAATTCACATAATTTAGATTGAATAACTATATTAAATTCATTAAATTACAAATCTTTAGATAAAGATGATAATGAACAAGTTGTTAATGCTGAAAAAACTGATATTAATTTCAATCATAACTATCAAGAAACATATTACAAGGATTCAGCTGATTTTTTAAAACAAAACAATATATCAATTGATGAAATCACTGATAATATTATTAAACAACAAGCTATTAATCTTTTAAATAGTGATATTGTTTCCAATAAATTTTATCAATTTGATTCAAAACCAAAAATTTTTAAAATTTTTAAATATTTAGTGCTTGGTTTATGACTTTTATCTTTTTTAACCTTTTTTCTTTTAATGATTTTTGGTTTTATTTTAAGAAATAAATTTTTTGTTTTTGATCAATCATATATCAATAATAGTATCACTTATGAAGCATATGCAAAAGGTTTTGGTTCAAAATGATGAGGAATTGATAACTCCTTAATAACTTGGTTATTACCAACTATCTTGATTGTAGTTTCCTTATTATTTGTGATCCATTTCATTTTTAATCAAATTAAATATTTTAAAAATGATAATATTCAATATGCTTTTAAATCTTCAATTTCTTGGTTTTATATCATTTTTGTTTTAATATACATTTTATTTCCAATTTTTAGTAGTGTTAATAATTCTATTCTTACAATATTTAAAAATGTTTCTAATAATGATATAAAAGGAACAATTGAAATAACTAATATACCAAATCATACTGATAGTGTTACTTTTAACATTGATAACCGAGCTGATTTTCCTATTTTACAAGCTTATTATGTTTTAACAATTTTTTGTATTGTTTTAGCTGGTGTTGTTTTAATTGCAACTATTGTAATGATGGTAATTAAACCAAAATTAGACACAAATCGTATTAACAAAAAAATTGAAGAATATTATAAAGATATTAAGAGTGGTAAAATAAGAGTTAATAATGACTATTCTGGTGCTGGTGGCGGAATTTTTGGCAATAGTCCTTGAAGAAGAAATCCATTTTCACCTTGATAGATCTTTTAGGAGTTAATTTTCAATTTTTTATTACAACAAAAAAAGATTAATAATAAGGTAATAAAATTCTTTTTACCTTTTTATCCTTTAAAACTTTCTAAATCATTATATTTATTAGTGTTTTTTGGAATAATGTTAGCAATTAGACTAATTTTGAGTCTTTTTTCAATTAGAATTCCAATATTAGGGATTAATTTTTCTTTTGTTTGAATTCCAGTTTATATTGTAGGATTTTATTTTGGGCCATTTTTTGGTTTATTTTTTGGTATTTTATCAGATACATTTGCATGGCTATTGAGCGGATCTGTTTGGTTTTGAATGTATGCAATTCAAGAACCTTGTATTGGTTTACTTTCTGGTATAATAGGTTCATGCTTTTTTTTATTTAATAAAAAATCAATTAAACAATTAATTGTAATTCAACAACTTATTGTTTTTTTCTTTGTGATCTTTACCATTGTTATTGTTTTTAGTTATTATAATAAAATTGATGCTAATCAAAACATCAATGCAACTAACAATTTTAATAAAAAGCTATATGTAATTTTACTTTCAATTTTCTTATCTTGCTTCTTATTGTTTAATGAAGTTCAAACAATCATTATGTATTTAAAATACAAAAAACATAAAGTGCTCTATAACTACACATTATATCTTTATATTTCGATCTTAATCATTATTTCAATTATCATTTTTTCATTTATTTTAGGACCAATTACTCAAATTAAATTTTATGAATTTTTAAATAATAATCCCCCTAGTAATTATCTAAAATATGGCACTATGTTTTATTTACTACCCCGAGTTATTAAAGAATCATTTAAAACACCAATTTATATATTATTAGTTTTTTTAATTGTTTTTGCTATTAAGCATCAATTTCACTATAATATTAATAGTGCTAAAAATAAATGAAACAGAAGATAAATTATGAAGAACAATTTTACTATTATTTTATCCAATTCAATTAAAGTTTTAGATAATGGAGACTTAGAAATCACTACTATCGATGGTAACATTGGTATATGTCCTGTTGAAGAAATTAGTGATTTCCCAATTAATGATATTAAATCCTATTTTAAGACATTTCCTTCTTATAAATTTAAAGTTATTGGTCAAAGTAACAACTTCTTAAATTTATCTTATAAGCAATGTCACCCCAAATTATATAAAAATAAACATAAAATAATTCCAACAGCTAATCATTGTAAAACATTAAGAAGAAATGTATATTTAGATATAGAGAATTATTTTAAAAAAGAAATATAAACAAAAGCAATGAAAAACTTCAAGATTTTCTTAGGATTATTAACTTTTATTTTAGTAATTGGTGCAATTGTAGCAGTTATTTTAACTGGTGTTTTTGAAAGTAAATTAATATTTGCTATTACTGGACTAATTGCATTAATTTTTTTATATGGAATTAATATAATTTTTGGCACATATATTTATTTTGATAAAAAACGTCGAGATTTAACTAAAAAATGTTGATTATTTGCACTATTACTTTTACCTGGAATTATCCCTTTGATTTTTCTATGAACTGGTTTTACGCCCTTTACTAAAAAGAAAATAAAGGAATTATTTAATATTCAAAGTGAAATTAAAAAAACATTTAATTATGATAAACAAAAAAAAGTCTTGTCCAATGATGAAAATTTTAATCAAATTTTAGAATATGCAAGCAATATTACAATTAACAAATCAACCATAGGTGACTTTGAATTTATCAATGATAATTTTTATCAATTATCTCTTAATTTAATTAGAAAAGCTAAGAAAGTTATTTTTATTAATTTTTATATTTTTGGTGATGGGTATTTTTGTAAATCAATTCTAAATGAGCTTTATAAAAAGAGCCTTGAAGGTGTTAAAATTTTTATTCTTTATGATTGGGTAGGTAGTCGCAAGAAAATTGATAAAAAGGTTTTTAAAAAAATCAATTTATATCAAAATTTTCAAGCTTATACTTTTAAAAAGAAAAGTTTTGTTATTGTGAATAGTTTTGACAGTCCAAGAAACCATAAGAAATCAATCATTGTTGATGGGATCGAAGGGATTGTTGGTGGTTTCAATATAGCTGATGAATATATTAATGAAAATTACAATTATCACTTTTGAAGGGATCATGGTTTTATCATCAAAGGACCAGTTATCAATGATTATTTAAAAATTTTTTTATTAGATTGATTAGTTTATACTGATAGTAATGATAAAAAAACAATCTTCAAAATTATTAAAGAAACAATTGAATACAATCAAAAGGTATATAAAAACAAAAAGTTTGATATTACACAAACTTATAATTCTTTTCCTGAATTAAATGATTTGAAGGCAATGAATTTTTTTATTCAAACATTTTCATTAGCTAAAAAAAGAATATGAATAAATACTCCTTATTTTTTTCCTACCGAACAATTAGAAAATATTTTATTTAGTGCAGTGATTAGGGGAGTTGATGTTCGGGTAATTTTACCAGGATTACCAGATAATAAAAAATTTATCACAAATATTAATAGATATAAGTACAAACTATGATTAGAAAAAGGAATAAAAATTTATGAATTTAATGGATTTACACATGCTAAAACAATTTTAATTGATGATGATATTACTTTGTTGGGTAGTATTAATATAGACCCTAGAGCTCTTAATATTAATTATGAAATATTAAATATAGTAAAATCTAAAAAATTATTTAAAGCTGTTTATTTTGATTTTGAAAAAACAATGAAAATATGTCAATTAATTACTAAGGTACCAAAACTATCTTTATCATTCAATTCTATTTATGGTAGACTTATAATATTATTTTTAATGCTTTTTGAGCCTTTATTATAGAGAGAAGTAATTATGGAAAAATACCGAATGAAAATTGTTTGAGAAAAAATAAATGAGGATTTACCATTATCTTCTTATATTGATCATACTAATCTTAGTCCCACAGCAACTCCTGAAGATATCCATAAGTTATGTCAAGAAGCGATTCAATATAATTTTGCTTCAGTATGTGTACACCCTTGTTATGTACAACTTTGCAAAAAGCTTTTATCTAAATCACTTGTTTTAGTTTGTACTGTGGTTGGTTTTCCTTTAGGTCAAAATCATAAACTTACTAAAATATATGAAACTGTTTTAGCTAGCAATGATGGTGCTGATGAAATTGATATGGTTGCTAACATCAGTGATATAAAAGCTAGAAATACTAGAAAAATTATTGATGAAATCAATGACATTGTAAAAGCTTCTAAAAATGGTATTGTTAAAGTAATTGTTGAAACCTCATTATTAACTCATGAAGATAAGGAATATATTGTTAAAGTAATTTCTGCTTCTAAAGCAAAATTTATTAAAACATCAACTGGTTTTTCAACAAGTGGAGCAAATATAGAAGACATTAAAATGTGAAAAAAATGAATTGATTCGGCATGTAGTGATTTAGAAATTAAAGCATCAGGTGGAATAAGAGACTTTCATACTTTTATGAATTTTATTGAAGCAGGTGCAACTAGAATTGGTACTTCTAGTGGTGTTAAAATTATGACAAATCAAAATAGAGATAGTTCAAATGAACAATCAAGTAATATTACTAAAAATTCTTCTCATCAAGTAATTAGCTTATTAAAATCAAATGAAGTTGAACCAAAATCTAAGAAACTATTATCTCCTAAAAAAGAAGAGATTAAGTCAGAGACCAAAGTAGAAATAAAGGAAAAAGACACTAAACTTAAAACTAAGGAAGAAGATAAGAAAAAACATCCTAAGCCAGAAACGAAAACAGAAACTAAGCTAGAATCTAAGGATAATCATCAGAAAAAAGTTGAAATTAAGCAAAATGAGAAAAAAGCTAATCCAAAAGAAAAAGTAACAAATATTAGCAAAGAAGCATCTGCTACTCCTAATAATAAGAAATAATAATAAAAAACCAGATAAACAATTTCTAAATAATAGTAACAAATAATCATTGTTGCCAAAGATTTTGCTATTTTATCTTTAGATAAAAATACAATTTTTAGCAAACAATTAATTTAATTGCTAATTTAAAAATTTTGTTGTAAAATAATTAAAATATTTCTTATTAGAAAGGTATGGAGATGAGTACAGATATTAAAGATAAAGAAAATAATGATAAAGTTAAAGGACCTTTACAACTATTAATCACTAGAGGAATTATTGTATTTCCATCAGTAACAACATCTATACAAATAGGTCGTCAAAAAACTATATTAACAATTAAAAACTTACAAGAAGGCGATGAACTAATTGTTGTTAGTCAAAAAAATCCTGATTTAGATGAAATAACTGTTGATGATATTTACCTTTATGGAACTATATGTAAAATAAAACAAATAACTAAAACTGAAGATGATCGAACATTTAAAGTTAAAGGCGTTAAAAGAATTAAGTTAATTGAACCAAAATTTACTGCTAAAAAAGGATTTTCTTCTAAGTGAGAAGAAGTTGAAATTAAAAAAGGAAATGCTAAAAGAAATGAAACACTAGTTGATAATATTTTGGAAATAATTGCAAAATATAGTGATATAGCTAAAAAAAGTAAAGAAATCCAAGATTTTTATGTTTATGCATTAGATAACCCTAAATCATTTTCTTCCATTGCAGATTTTGTTGTCAATAACTTAAATTTACCATTCAAAAAAATACAATCTTTTTTAGAATGTGATTCAATAACTGAAAGATTAGAAATAGCTTTTGGTTACCTTGTAGAATTCTTTGATACAAACAATGAAATTAGAAATGAAGTAGATAATCAAATTAATCGAAAAATGAATGAAAATATTTCTAAACAACAAAAAGAATTTTACTTGCGTGAGCGATTAAAAACAGTTAAAGAAGAATTAGGAGAATTAACGTCAAAAGAAAACGAAGTTGATATTGTTAAAAAACGATTAAATAATAATCCTTATCCTAATGAAATTAGAGAAAAAATATTGTCTGAATTATCAAAATATGAAGCAGCAATGAGTTCCAATGAATCAAGTATTACTAAAACATATATTGATTGATTATTAGATTTACCATGATGACAAGAATCTGAAGATAACAAGGATCTAAATGAAGTTGAAAAAATATTAAATAAAAATCATTATGGAATTGATAAAGTTAAAGAAAGAATTTTAGAATTTCTAGCTTTAAAAACCAAAAACAAAAATGCTCATGGTCCTATTTTATGTTT
The DNA here is from genome assembly GCA_904501665.1 of uncultured Bacilli bacterium. Lineage (GTDB taxonomy): Bacteria > Bacillota_I > Bacilli_A > Mycoplasmatales > Mycoplasmoidaceae > Mycoplasma_L. Next base: position 19,528 of record CAJGBT010000008.1, read on the forward strand.
AGTAGGTCCTCCAGGAGTTGGAAAAACATCTCTTGCACGTTCAATTGCAGAGGCATTGAACAAAAAATATGTAAAAGTTTCACTTGGTGGTGTGAAAGACGAAGCAGAAATTAGAGGTCACCGTAAAACATATATTGGAGCAATGCCGGGTCGAATTATTAAAGGGATGAAAAAAGCTGGAGTAGTTAATCCATTATTTTTACTAGATGAAATTGATAAAATGGCTAATAGTCAAAAAGGTGATCCAGCATCAGCTATGCTTGAAGTTTTAGATCCAGAACAAAATGCTCATTTCTCAGATAACTATATTGAAGAGGATTATGATTTATCAAAGGTAATGTTTATGGCAACAGCTAATTATTATAAACAAATTCCATATGCATTAATTGATCGTTTAGAAATTATTGAATTGAATTCTTACACTGAACAAGAAAAATTAGAAATAGCAAAACGTCATTTAATTCCAAAGGCAATGAAAGAATCTTTAATAACAAATTTAAAGTGAGATGATGAAGCAATTAGAATAATTATTAATAATTATACTCATGAGGCAGGTGTTCGGGAATTAGAACGACAAATTCAAAAAATCACTCGTAAATATGTTGTTAATGAACTAAAAGGTAAATCTTTACCTACAAAAATAACTAAAGAGCAAGTCCGAGAATATTTAGGTAAAATCATTTTTGATGTTACTCTAAAAGATAAAGAAAGCATTCCAGGAATTGTTAATGGTATGGCATATACTAGTACAGGCGGAGACTTGTTGCCTATCGAATGTACTTTCTCTAATGGAAAAGGAAAAGTATTTATTACTGGTAACTTAGAAAAAACTATGAATGAATCAGTTTCTGTTGCATTAGGTTATGTTAAGGCAAATGCTGAAAATTTTGGTATTGATCCTAAAAAGTTTAATGAAATAGATATTCATGTTCATGTCCCTTCTGGTGGTATACCTAAAGATGGACCAAGCGCAGGTGTAGCTATTACTAGTGCTATTATTTCTAAACTAAAAGATGTTCCAGTAAAAACCAATATTTCAATGACTGGTGAAATTACTCTAAGAGGAAAAGTTGGTATTATTGGTGGTGTAAAAGAAAAAGTTATTTCTGCCCATCGTGCTGGTGTTAGAGAAATTTTCTTGCCAATTGATGATGAACGTTTCTTAGAAGAAATTCCAAAAGACATTTTAAAAGATATTAAAATTCATTTAGTAACACAATATAAAGAAATTTATGACCAGTTATTTTAAGTTACAATGTACAATCATAATTTAATAGAAAAAAAATGACAAAAATATTGAAAAGAAAACAAAACTTTTAAGGTTACATACGATCCTAAAAAACCAAAGTTTTATGTTTTAGATATGTTTCCATATCCTTCTGGTAGTGGATTACATGTTGGTCATCCTAAAGGATATACTGCAACTGATGTTATTAGTCGATATAAAAGATTAAATAATTTTAATGTTTTACATCCAATTGGTTGGGATGCTTTTGGTTTACCAGCAGAACAATATGCAATTAAAACTAATAACCACCCCAATGATTTTACCATTAAGAATATTAATAATTTTCGTAATCAATTAATTAAATTTGGCTTTGATTATGACTATGAAAAAGAGATTAATACTTCTGACCCGAAATACTATAAATGAACACAATGAATTTTTACTAAATTATTTGAGCATGGTTTAGCAGAAATTAAAGACATTGATGTTAATTGATGTGAAGAATTAAAAACAACATTATCAAATGAGGAAGTTAAATTAGATAGTAATGGTCATTTAGTTTCTGATATCGGTAGTTTTTTAGTAGTTAAAAAACCAATGCGTCAATGAGTGTTGAAAATAACTTCTTATGCAGATAAATTATTAGATGGATTGAATGATTTAGATTGACCAGAATCATTAAAAAGTTTACAAAAAAATTGAATAGGAAGAATGCAAGGTCATGAAGTTGAATTTGCAGTTCATAATAGTAATGATAAAATTAAAATTTTCACCACAAGGTTAGACACCATTTTTGGGGTTACATTTTTATGTATTAATCCTAAGCATGATTTTGTTAAAAAAATAATTAATGAAGATAAAAATATTAAATTATTTGTTGAAGAATATGAAAGAAAGTCAAATCGGAATATCTTAATTGAACAAGACAAAAAAGGAATTTTTACTAATTATTATGCAATTCATCCTATTACTAAAAAAATGATCCCAATTTGAATTGGCGACTATGTATTAGAAAATGTTGGGCAAGGAGTTATTATGGGAGTTCCTAGTTGCGATGATAGGGATTATAGTTTTGCTGAAAAATACCAAATAAAAATGATTAATGTTATTGATAAAGATGGAAATTATATTAACAGTGATTTTATTAATGGTGTTAGTCAAGATGAAGCAAATTTAAAAATTGTTGATTTTTTTAAAAAAAATAAGTTATTGATTAAATCAACTACATCATATAAATTAAAGGATTGAGTTTTTTCTCGTCAACGATATTGAGGAGAACCGTTTCCAATTTTGTTTGATAAAAATGGAAAAATTATTTGTGATGAAAATTTACCAGTTTTACTACCTAACACTAATGATTTTAAACCAAGTAATGATGGTAAATCTCCTTTGCAAAAAATAAGTTCTTTTATTAATGTTGAAATTAATAATCAAAAATACTCAAGAGATTCTAATACAATGCCACAATGAGCAGGTTCATGTTGATACTATTTAGCTTATATTTTAAAAGATAATGATAATTATATTGATTTAAATTCAAAAAAAGCATATCAGTTATTTAAAGACTGATTACCAGTTGATGTTTATATTGGCGGTCAAGAACATGCAGTCTTACATCTTTTATATGCTCGTTTTTGACACCGCTTTTTATATGATATTAAAGTTGTTCCAACAAAAGAACCATTTTTAAAAATAATTAATCAAGGAATGATTCTTGGAGAGAATGGGGAAAAGATGTCTAAATCAAAGGGGAATGTTATCAACCCAGATGATATTATTAATTCTCATGGTGCTGATGCTTTAAGATTGTATGAATTATTTATGGGTCCTATTACAGCTACATTACCTTGAAAAGAAGAAGGAATTAATGGAGTAAGAAAATGACTTGATCGTGTTTATCGTTATTTTACAGAAGTAGATAAAACAATAATCTCTAAAACTAATGATAAAGATTTAGAATTTGACTATCATAATTTTATAAAAAATGTTACTAACAATATTGAAAATCAACAATTCAATTTAGCGATAAGTGATATGATGGTTTTCATTAATGCACTTTATAAAACAAAACAAGTACCACAATTATATTTAGAAAGTTTCTTAATTGTTCTAAGTTGTTTTGCACCCCATTTAGCTGAAGAATTATGAGCTTTATTAGGAAACAAAAATTCTGTTTGTTTACAAACCTTCCCAAAACATGATGAAAAAATACTATTAAAATCAAATATTAATATTCCTTTTCAGATTAATGGTAAAACAAAAGTGATACTTTCCATACCAATTGATGCCTCGCAAGAACAATTAATAAAAATTGTTGAAGCTAATGATAAAATCAACATTTTAATTAAAAATAAAAAAATAATTAGAAAAATTTTTGTTAAAAATAAGATAATAAACTATCTAATTAAATAGGAGAATTAGTAATGTCTGAATATAATGAAACAACCAAATTTTGCACAATTGAAGATGTATTAGAAGACAATTGATATGAAATATTAGAATGTAACCATCAATCATCACAAGCAGAAATAGAAGCAAACTATAAGCGTTTAGCAAAAATGTATCATCCTGATAAAAACAAGTCACCTGATGCACTTAACAAATTTTATAAGATATTAAATGCTTATCAAATCCTATCTGATGTTGAAGTACGAGCTTTTTATGACTATGAATCAAATTGTGATGAATATCGAAATAATTTTCGTTTTCATGCTATTGAAAATATAATTAATTTTAAAAATTATATAGATGATTGTGTTTCAAATATGATTTCTAATCAATCATTTGATGATGCGATTTGAGAAAAGATTAAATACAAAGTTTTAGATCCTGAAAATAAAACTGAATTTAATCGGAACAAAAATATTGTTGGTGTTTTAGATATTACTAGAAATGCATTAAATAATGGTTCAAGAATTGCTTTTCCACTTTATCGTTTAAAAACATGTGGTGTATGTCGCGGTTTTGGAAAAATTGGAGTTGAGGAGAGAAGTATCTGTTACAACTGTGATGGTTATGGCATTGAAGAGGAAAGAATATTTGTATATGTTGAAATTCCAAAAAATTATAATTATAAAAAGAAATTAATAATCCCTGGCAGAGGGCACAAACTTCCAATATCAATTGGTGACCTTATTTTAACAATTAATCCAGTTAATAGATTATCAATGAAAACTAAAATTTTCCAAAGTAGTTTTAGAAATCGTCGATTTAAGGAAAATGGTGAATAGTTTTAGAAAGGTTTATGTATGTCTGAAAATAAAAGAGATTATTATGAAGTTTTAGGTGTTAGTCGTTCAGCTTCTACTAGCGAAATTAAAAAAGCTTTTAGAACTCTAGCAATGAAGTACCATCCCGATCGGAATAAAGCACCTGATGCAACTGAAAAATTTAGGGAAATTAATGAAGCATATGAGGTTTTAAGTGATGATAATAAAAGAAAAATTTATGATCAATTTGGACACGCCGGCTTAAATAATAGTGGTTTTTCATCAGAAAACATTAATCCATTTGATATTTTTAATCAATTTTTTAGCGGTGGATTTACATCAAGTTTTGAAGATTCATTTGATGGTGAAGATTTATTCTCATCTATTTTTGGTGATTTTGGTGGTTTTAGTTTTTCAAATGGTCCCAATATGTCTAGGAAAACAAGAAACAATCAAAAAGACCCAAACATTTATGTAAGAACAACAATTGATTTTAAAACTTCTGTAATGGGTGGTCAACAAGAAATTACTTTTGATTGAATTTCAGATTGTGAAAAATGTAATGGTTCTGGTGCGAATTCTCCTAATGATATTAAAGAATGTTCAACATGTTCTGGTAGTGGTTTTAAACTATATGAAACACGGTCTTTTTTTGGTGTTCAAAGACAAAAAGTTGTTTGTAATGCATGTAATGGCAAAGGAAAAATTCCAACATCAAAATGTAGTAAATGTAATGGTAAAGGATTAATTCAAGAAAGAAAAAATGTAAAAGCAAATATTCCTGCTGGTGTTCGTGATAATGAAGTTTTAAAAGTTGTGGGTAGAGGAAATGAAATTAACGGTGTAAAGGGTGACTTATTAATTCATGTTAACATTAAGAAGTCAAAGTATTTCGATAGAATTGGTAATGATCTTTTTACCATTGTATTTGTAGATCCAATTACTGCTATTACCGGTGGTAGTATTAAAATAGCAACACCTTATGGAATTATAGAACATAAATTAGATGCAGGAACTAATTTTGGAGAAAGAATTACAATTCCAAATTATGGGATTAAAAATACAAATACTAACAAAACAAAAATATTTACTTCTAAGTCTAACAACGGTAATTTAATTTGCGAAATCAGATATATAATTCCAAAATATAATAAAAATGAATTAAAAAGTTTAGAAGAATTTAAAAAAAGTAATGATAATGAAATTGTAAATTATAATAGTAAAGTATTAAAGGAGTTTGAATAATATGGCATCTAAAATTAACAAAAAATTAGTAGTTAAATCTACTCCTAAAAATAGCAAGAAAAAAACAACAGTAGTTAAAAAAACAACAACTAAAAAATCTAGTTCTAAATCAACAACTAATAAAGTATCTTTGAATAAAATTCCAGTAATAGAAATAGATGTAGTTGATGCAAACAACGTTTCTTATATTCGTCCTTTTGAAAACCAACTTCACACTCCGAGTAGAACACAAGTGTTTCAAGAAGAAATTTCCTCATTAAAAAAAATAAATTTAGAAAATAACCAAGAGATTGAAAATTTAATTAAAAATAATGAATGATTGGAAGTAGAAAATAAAAAAAATCAATCAGAAATTCTTAATTTTCAAAATCAAATTTCTAAATTAGAACATGATTTAAGTGAAACGAGCAAAAAAAACCAAGATTTAGTTAATGAATTAAAAAGTGTGATTACAAATAATAAAAATTTAAAAAACCAATTATCACAACAAGAAAATAATAACAAAAGATTAAATGAGCAAATTAAAAATATTCAAGCCGAATTGAAGACTAAGGCTCAACGAGAACAAAAGCAAACTATTCCACCTCCACCACCACCACTTTCCAAAAATATCCCAGAACCTGAGAATTGACAAAATATTAAAAACGAATTAGAAAAGCAAGTGATGCAATTAAATAAAGCACTAGAAGAAGAACGTCAACAAATGATAAATAAATTACAAGTAAAATCAAAAGAGGCACAAAAATTAGTTGATGAAAAATTAGTCGAATTAGAAAAGAAAAAACAAGATGAATTAATACAATTAAAATTAAAAATTAATGAAGAAGTTATTTCTCAATTTTTAGACCCAATCTTGCTTTTAGACCAAACAATTGAATCTAGTGCTAACAATAGTGCTATTTATAATTATTTACAAGGTTTTAAAATGATAGTTAATATGTTTAAAGATAAATTATCAATTCTTGGTACTGAAGAAATAGTAGTTAATGTCGGTGATGAATTTAATGAAAATTGAATGTCTGCCTTTGATGCAGTTTCTGATCCTAAATATCCACCTAATGTTGTAATAAAAGTGGTTTCTAAAGGTTATGCTCTTAAAGGTAAGGTTATTAAATATACTTCAGTTGTAGTTTCTAAATAATATTTATAATTTAAATTTGTTCTCCATTTAAAGAGAAACGAGAAGCAGAACTTATTTTAACTTTTATAATTTCTCCTGGTTTAGCATTTCCTTTAAAATTAACAACTTTTCATTGTGGAGAATAACCAGTTAGTTTTGCTTGATTTGATTTTGATTTACCTTCAACCAAAACATCAATAATTTGATCAACATATTTTTTGTTATTTTCAGTAGCATATTTTTTTACTAATTCATTTAAAGTTTGTAATCTTTGTTTTTTAACCTCTAAGTTATTACAATCATCCATTTTTGCTGCCGGCGTACCTTCTCTAGGAGAAAAAATAAAGGTATAGGCATTATCAAACTTAATTTCATTATATAAATCTAATGTTGCTTGAAAATCACTATCACTTTCATTTGGAAAACCAACAATAATATCAGTTGAAATAGCAGCATGAGGTATAACTTTTTTTATGTAAGATATTTTTGCTTTATAATCATCAATTTTCATTTCCCGATTCATTTTTTGTAAAATATTTTCAGAACCAGATTGTATTGGCAAATGAAAATAAGGCATAATATTAGAATATTTTTGACAAACATCAATTATTTTGTTACTTCAATTTCATGGGTTAGAGGTAGCAAAGCGAATGCGTTTAATTTTAGTTTTAGCTATTAATTCTAATAATTGAGCAAAATCAATTTTTTCTTCTAAATCAATTCCATATGAATTAACGTTTTGCCCTAATAAAGTAACTTCTTGATAACCTTTTTCAATAAGATCATTGATCTCAGCTAAGATATCTTCTTTTAATCTTGAACGAATTTTACCTCTTGTATATGGGACAATACAATAACTACAAAATTTATCACACCCATACATTATATTTACTCAAGCTTTAATTTTATTATCTCTACTATTTGGGATATTTTCAATTATATCTCCTTCTTGAGACCAAACATCTATTATCATTTGCTTTTCTAATTTCACATTTTTTAAAATTTGAGGTAGACGATGAATATTATGGGTACCAAAAATAAAATCTACATATTGATATTTATTTAAGATTTTATTAACAACTTTTTCACTTTGACTCATGCAACCACTCATACCTAAAATCATATTTGGATTTTTTTGTTTTGATTTTTTTAATAAACCTAATTCACCAAACACTTTATTTTCAGCATTTTCTCGAATAGCACATGTATTTAAAATAACTAAGTCTGCAGTCATAATATCATTAGTACTAGTAAACTTCATTTTTTCTAAAATTCCTTTAATTGTTTCACTATCTCTAACATTAGACTGACAACCATATGTACGAATATAGTAAGTTTTGTGCTTACCGAAATTTAACATATCATCATCAATTTTAAATTCATCCCTTTTGACTATAGCTTTTTGTACTCTCTTACGGGCTTGAACAACATTTGGTAATTTTTGATTATTTGTATTTTTTTTGTTCATAAGTTATAAATATTTTTTTAATACCTCTACTTTATCTAATTGCTCTCATTTTACATTTAAATCTTCACGACCAAAGTGACCATAAGTAGCTAAAGGAAAATACTCAATATTTTTAAGATTTAAATGTTTAATCATTCCATGAATAGAAAAATCAAATGTTTCTAATATAGCTCTAATTATTTTTTTATTATCAATTTTATTAGTATTAAATGTTTCAACAAAAATAGCAATTGGTTCAGTCAGACCAATTCCATATGCAATTTGAATTTCACATTTATCAGCTAATTTTGCTGCCACTACATTTTTAGCTATATACCTTGCAAAATAGGCACCACCACGATCTACCTTGGTATAATCTTTTCCACTAAATGCTCCTCCACCATGTCTAGCAATACCACCATATGTATCTACAATAATTTTTCTACCAGTTAAACCTGTATCTCCAATTGGACCACCAATTACAAATCTTCCAGATGGATTGATTATTTTTTTAAAATCAGTATTTAATTTAAATTGCTTAACAACAACATCAATAATGTTTTTACTTACAAAATTTTTAAATTTTTTTTCATTGTATTTTTCTTCATGTTGAATCGACATTAAAATTGTATGAATTTTTGGATTTTTTAAATCACTATAATCAATTGTTACTTGACTTTTCATATCTGATTTAGCTCATTTAAATTTCTTATTTTTTCTTAATTTCTCAGCAAGTTTAACTAACTGATGAGCTATTTCAATTGATAATGGCATATAATTTTTGGTTTCATTAGTAGCAAAACCATAAACTATTCCTTGATCACCAGCACCAACTGAATTATCATCCTTTTTAATAGCTTGATTAATATCAGGTGATTGATTGTTAACATTTGAAATAATTGTAAAATCATTTTCATCATATCCTAATGGTTTGATTACACTTCAAGCAGATTTGACAATATCAACATATGATTTAGTTGTAATCTCTCCCCCAATCACAATTAAATGGTTAGAAGCAAAAACCTCACATGCTACTTTGGAATCTTTATCATTTCTTAAACATTCATCTAAAATAATATCTGATATTTGATCACAAATTTTATCTGGATGACCTGCTCCAACAGACTCACTTGTTATTAATTTTTTTTCACTAATATTCTTATTCATTATGTAGTTATTATAATTCAAAGAATTTTAAATTTAAATAATTGTATTTTAGATAAATTTATTGTCTAATAACTAACAATAAATTAATAATAAACAAGTAATATTATTTTTGTATGTACTTGTATCAATTAAGAAGAGAATAAAAATTAGAGAAAAAAACAAAATCCCCTAGATTCAAAGGGGATTTTGTTTCATTAAACTACATTTAAAAAAAGTTATGTTAGTTATTGTCTTTTAAGATTAAGAACTAGTAAAACAATACCAGCAATTAATACTAATGAAGAAATAGAAACTAATACAGCACCAGCAATCATTAAGTCATTTGCTAGGACAATTGCATTGAATAAATCTTTCATTTCTTTAGTAATTCCAGGCATTTTAAGCCCATCTCTTGCTGCCTTAACAAAATCATTGTAAGATCCTTCTCCTTTATAATTTAATGAACCAATTTCCATTGAAACTCCACCATAAGAATATTTATATTGTGTACCCACACCTAACATAGCAGCAGAAGCAATTGTTACAATCCCCCCCCAGCTATCAAACAACTTGCAATAATCTTCATTTTTTTACCACTAAAGTTCATTTTAACTCCTTTCAAAAACTTAATCATTATACTCCTTTTTATATAAATATGATTTTTAATGTAGTCTTAGAAAAAAACTATATCTTATTTTTAAATATCGAACAATGAACAAACAACCCATAATCAGAGAATTAATCTTAAATATAAATAGTGAAGTTAACAATATGAATGGTCGGTTGGACGATATTGAAAATAGACTAGATAACATTGAAAACAGGTTAGATTATGTGGAATAACAACAAAAAGAAATGAAAAACAATAATAAATTATGAAATTAGATATCCAACAAATTAAAAATTGCCCAACTATTAAAAAAGAATTAGGTTTATAGTTTAAAAATTTACTTTTCTAAGCAATTTTCTAAATTTTTGCAAAAATTCGAAATTTTTTTACCTTAGTTATAGATGAGGTGAAAATATGTCAAAAATATCAAAAAATGAAATTTTAAAATTATTGAAGCAATATAATATTAATGAAGCATCTAAGAACGATTGTTTAGATGGATCAATTGAAGTTAACATTAAATTTGGAAATCAGAAAATGAATAAACAGCCCACAATAAGAGAATTAATATTAAATGTAACTAGTGAAGTTA
>CAJGBT010000009.1 GCA_904501665.1 uncultured Bacilli bacterium
GCTGCTCAATGAACTATTTATTTAGGAACAGAAATTATGAAATCATCAAATAACAATCAAAATCAAGGGTTTAGTGACTTGCAATTACAACAATTAGGTCAATTAATTGATGTTAAGTTGCAACCAATGAATACTCGGTTAGATAACATTGAAGTTAGATTAGATAAAATTGAAGTTAGAATAGATCATGTTGAAGTTAGACTAGATCATGTTGAAGAACAACAAAAAGAAATTAAAAGTGATATCAAACAAATTAATTACCGATTGGATAGAATTGAGAATTGCCCAACTATTAAAAAAGAATTAGATTTGTAGTTTAAAAATTTACTTTTTTTAAGCAATTTTCTAAATTTTTGCAAAAAATTCAAATTTTTTTACCTTAGTTATAGATGAGGTGAAAATATGCAAAAAATATCAAAAAATGAAATTTTAAAATTACTGAAGCAATATAATATTAATGAAGCATCAATGGAACAATCTGATGCATCAATCAAAGTATATATAGATTTTAGTAAGCAAACTATGAATAAACAACCAACAATAAGAGAATTAATATTAAATGTAACTAGTGAAGTTAAAGAAATGAAATCAGATATTAAACATATCAAAGATCAGTTAGATAACATTGAAGTGAGATTGGATCATGTAGAAGAAGATATCCAACAAATTAAAAATTGCCCAACTATCAAAAAGGAATTAGCTTTATAGTATAAAAAAATTGCTCTTTTTAAAAAAATAAATCATCATAAAAAAGAACTTTATATAATCTTTTAATGATTTAAGAAACAAATTTTTCAATTAACTAATAAACCTAAATTACACAAAATAATATGATATGACCTAAAAAAGACAATCCAATTAGTAATAAAATGATAAATTATTAAACTTTTGATAGTTAAAACAAAGAAGTAATTGATTAGTCTAGATAGGTTGAATAAGATTTTAGGTAATGAAAATAAAATAACATAATTGAATAGTAAAGTTAGTGTGTTATATTTTTTATATTATTTATTAGCATAATATAATGATTCTTCTTCTTGCCTAATAAAACTAATTGGTTTCTTAAAACCAAAGTTCTTTAAGTTAGGGTCATTTTGTAAAGCTTGTTTAACTCATGTTATTTTAAATGGTTTTAAAACTTTAATTATATTAACTCTAATCCATTTTAAATAACATGCATAAATAATTTTCTTATTTCTAAACCTTGGTGCTATAAACTGAGCAAAAATAACTAATATAATTCCCAATGCAAGCAATAGACCATTTAAAATATATGTTCCCGAAAAAGAAAATTGATTAGCTCGTAAAGGCTCAAAAGCATACCTAGTAATACCATAAATTATAAAATAAGAACCTCCAATGACTCCAATTCTTATTTTCTTAATATTAGGTAAAATAAAATAAATGATAGCAAAAATAATTGTGTTTAAAATAGACTCATATAAAAATAATGGTTGATGATAAATATGATCACTAACACCATTAGTAAAAGAACTCATTCTTTCAAAAACACCAGGCATAATATTTTTTAATCATTGTAGTGATTCAGCACTAGTTTGTGCACCATATATTTCTCCATTAAAAAAATTCCCTCATCTACCAATAGCCTGACCTATTAATATACATGGTAAAATCACATCAATTACAATTCATAATGATGGCTTTAAAATATAAACATTCTCTCCTTTTTCTACTCGAACATGATATTTAGCTTTTCGTAAAACTAATGGAAAGTAAATTAATCCAGTGATGGCTGAAAAAACAACTCCACCTTGAATAGCTAAACCCCCAGCAGAACCAAATTTAAAAAAATTTTGCCAGTCTAAATCACCAATACATGCACTTCAAAATCGAGCACCAAACAAAGATACTGGTACTACAAGGATTGCAAAATAAAAAAATAAATCAAGTTTGATTTTATAATAACTTTGAGCACGAATACAAGCAATAAATATACCAATAAATAAACCAAGAATAAAAAAAATTGCATATCACCTTAATCATGGACTAGCGGCAAAAACAAAATTATCATCACCTGGTCAAAGGGTAGAGTTATTTAAAATTGGCATTATTTTTTTATACTCCCATGTTTTTGAATTCTCTTACTAATTTCATTGATTGTATTAAGGCCTCGTTTTTTTAAAGTAAAATCACTAATAACACACTCAAGAATATCTGAAACTTTTCTTCCTGGAGCAATTGGGATTTTATAATATGGAATATTAAGGTCTAATATTCTTTTAAAATTAGTTTTACCTAATCTTTCATATTGTGTTTTGTCCTTAGCATCAACTAATTCAATTACTAATTGTACTTGTGTATAGTCTACTAATTTATGATAACCAAAAAATTTACTAAAATCTAATAAACCTAATCCTCTAACTTCAATTAAACCTTTAGTAATTTCACTTGAACGACCTCATAAAACACTTCCTATTTGTGCTAATTCAATAGCATCATCACCAACAAAAATATGACCTCGTTGTACTAATTCTAAAGCTATTTCAGATTTTCCAATTCCTGGATTACCCATTAAAATAACACCAATTCCAAAAATTTCAATTAATGTTCCATGAAACAAGTGATAATTAGCCATAATGTGGGCCATATAAGTTGAAATTGTAAATCAAATCTCATTGAAATTGTAATCTGTTTTAATAATCGGAACATGCTTGTATTTTTTGGCAATCTCTAAAATTAATTTATCATATAAAAATTTTTTACCAAGAATAATAGCAGGTGGTGATAATTTAAAAATTCCTTCTAATGATTTATTAATATCAACTTTACTTAATGTATTTAAATAAGCAGATTCACGAGCACCTAAATAAGAAATTGTTTTAATTTTTTCATAAACAAAAATCCCAGTTAGTTCTAAACCTAAACGTGAAATTGCTACTAATTCAACAATATTATTAATAGCTGCATCATTAGCTACAACTTTTAGGTTAAATTTAGTCACTAACTCAGCTACTGTTACTTTTCTTTTTATCATACTACTAATTATAAAATTAAATTATTGTTTTTTTCTTCCTAATTCTCGTAAATCTAAATCAATAATTTTATTTTCTTTTTCATCAATAAATCATAAATCGGATTCTTTACCATTCATAAGTGCTATATAAAAATTACGATAGGCACTTTTTCATTTCTTATCTTCATAAAAATATTTTTTTAAAAAATTCTTCATTTGATCTCGTTGAGTAAAACCTTCCATAGGACAACCACAAGGAATAATAGGGGCTTTTAAACGATTAATAGCGCTTTTTATATCTTTTTCTCGACATGTAATTAGAGGACGAATGAATCATATCTTAGTGCGATCTAAAAACATTTTTGCTTTAAAGGTAGCTATTCTTCCTTCATTAATCATATTTAAGAACAATGTTTCAATAGCATCATCTGCATGATGTCCCATTGCTACTTTATTACAATGATATTTTTTAGCAGCATCTATTAAGATGGCTTTTTTCATCTTTGAACATAGTGAACATTGAATTTTATTTTTTTTCATGCTAGCTTTAAGAATCTCACCCATTTTGCTATCTTCAAAATAAAATTCAATTCCTTGTTCCTTTCAAAAACATGCTATTGTTTCAAAATCAATTGCACATAAATTCAACTTTAAATGAACACCAATAATATCAATGTTAATATTTTCTTTTGCTAAAATTTTTTTATAAAGACTTAGTGCATACAATAAAGCAGTTGAGTCCTTACCACCTGAAACGCCAACACAAATGCGGTCACCATTTTCAATTAAATTAAAAATTTTATTTGCTTTGATTATATTACCTAGTATTTTACGCATAAGGTAAATTAGTATTCTAATTTATGGAACTTTTCACCTTTATCAAGAATATCTTTTGATTGTTTTAAACCAGTACCAACTGGTATTAAATTACCTAAAATAACATTTTCTTTAACACCTTGTAATCAGTCAACTTGTCCTCTTACGGCAGCATTAGTTAAAATTTTCTTAGTATCTTGGAATGAAGCAGCTGATAAGAATGAAGCTGATCTACTTGGAGATTCATCTAAACCAAAAATTTGGTTAACAACATAAGCTGGTTTTTTACCACTCATTAATAATTTTTTATTCTCAATTTTAAAATCACTAATACTTACAATTTCACCAATGAAGAAATTTGAATCACCTGGTTCAATAACTTGTACTTTATTAGTTAATTGTTTAATAATGATTTCAACATATTTGTCTGAAATATCAATTCCTTGAATTCGATAAACTTTTTGAACTTCTTTTATAATATAATGTCTAACTGCTTCAATACCAGCAACACGTAATAATTCTTTAACATCAATGCTACCTTCAGTTAATCGCTTACCTGGATATACTTCGTCTCCTTTTTTAACAATACATAATTGTTCAATTTGAATTTTGTAAGGCTTCTTTTCAGTTTCATTAGCAATAATAATAGAGTAATCATTGCTTGCTTTTGGTTCTTCTAAAACTTTACCATAGATATCAGAGATAATTGAACGTTCTCAAGGTTTTGGAGAGACACAGTCAAATAATTGTTTTAAACGTTCAAAACCTTGAGTAATGTTGCTACCTCCAGCAACACCACCTGTATGGAATGTTCTCATAGTAAGTTGTGTACCAGGTTCACCAATAGATTGAGCTGCAATAACACCAATAGCAGTTCCTTGTTCAACAATTCTATTAGTTGCTAAATCTATACCAAAACATTTTTGACAAACACCAAATTTATTAGAACAATGAATTGGACTTCTAACTTCAACTTCTTTAATACCACAAACTTCAATTTCATTAGCTAATTCAGGAGTGATTAATTCATTAGCTTGTACTATTATTTTTTTAGTTTTTGGATTAATAATAATCATTAAAGTAAAACGATTAGCTATTCTTTCAGATAATCTTTCAATCACTGAATTTTCTTTTTTGTTAATCAAAGCACGGACAACAAATCCTTTCTTTGTACCACAATCTTCTTTATTAATAACAACTTCTTGAGTAGCATCAACTAATTTTCTAGTCATATAACCAGATTTAGATGTTTTCATTGCTGTATCAGTCATCCCTTTACGAGCACCATAAGAAGAATTAAAAAATTCACTAATTGATAAACCTTCAATAAATGAATGTTTAATTGGAGTTTCAATTGTATCTTTAATAATTTTTGATTTTCGTTTTTGATCATAGTTATAAGATTTAGACATTAAACCACGCATACCAGCTAATTGTGTAAAGTTTGATAAGTTTCCACGAGCACCAGAATCTGCCATAATAACAATGGAATTTTTTTCATATTCTTTTGATTTAACTAAACTTTCAATATCATCAGTAACTTTATTCTTAACATCTGATCAAAGTTTTACAATTTTTTGATATCTTTCATCATCTGTTAAACGACCCTTCTTAAAATGTTCTTTTAATCTTTGAACGGTTTTATCTGCTTCAACAAAGTATTCATATTTTTTATCATATTTTGGAACATCAAATGCAGAAATAGTAGTAGATGAAATTGTTGAATATTTAAAGCCTAAATTTTTAATTTCATCCATTGTTTTTGGAACAATTTCTAATGGATAATTTTTATATAAGTAATCAATAATAAATGATAAGAATTTTTTAGAAAATGGTTTTGCTAAAACACGATTAGCCATTGCTTTTCTTACATCATTACCAGGACTAATAATATCTTCAGATAAATCACGACGATTACCATCATTTAAATATGGAAATGTTGTTGGTAAAATTTCATTCAAAATTAATTTCCCTACTGTAGTAAGTAAGATTCCTTTTTTTGGTAAATTCTTTTCTGGAAATATCTTGGTTGGGATACCAATAATTGTATGAATATGTATCACTCCATCTTGTAGAGCTTTTTTAGCTTCTCCAATTGTACTAAAAATTAAACCTTGTTCTCCCACATCCTTACTTTCAGTAGATAGATAATAATTACCTAAAACCATATCTTGAGTAGGTGTGATAATTGGTTTTCCATCTTTAGGACCTAAAATGTGTCAAGAAGCTAATAGAATACTTCGAGCTTCAGCAATTGCTTCTTTTCCTAATGGAAGGTGAACTGCCATTTGATCACCATCAAAGTCAGCGTTAAACGCAGTTGTAACAAGAGGGTGTAATTGAATAGCTTTACCATCAATAATTTTTGGTTCAAATGCTTGAATACCTAAACAGTGTAGTGTAGGAGCACGGTTTAAAATAACTGGTCTAGATTTAATAACTTTCTCAACAATTGGTCAAATATCATCATCTTGATTAGCTATTTTTGCTTCAGCAATTCTAATATTTGGAGCCACTGGAATTTTTTCTACACCATATTCATCATATTTTTTAATTAATTCATGAATAATAAATGGTTTAAATAATTTTAAAATCATATTAACTGGAATACCAACTTCATATGTTTTTAATTCTGGACCAATCACAATAACTGAACGAGCAGAGTAATCAACTCTTTTTCCTAATAAATTTTGTCTAAATAATCCACGTTTTCCTTTTAAATAGTTAGATAAAGACTTAAGTGTTCGCTTATCCTTACCAACAACTGGTTTTTTCTTAGAAGAATTATCAAAAAGAGCATCAACTGCTTCTTGTAACATACGTTTTTCATTGTTTAAAATAATTGTTGGAGCATTAAGTTCCATAATCTTTTTTAAACGTTCATTTCTAATAATTACCCGACGATATAAATTATTTATATCACTTGTAGTAAAATGACCACCATCTAATTGAATAATAGGTCTAGTATCAGGAGGTGTTACAGGGATTGCTTTTAAAACCATTCATTCTGGTTTGTTGTTAGATTCTTTTAATCATTTAATTACTTCCAATTTTCTTAGTAATTTTTTTGCATTTGAATCAATAGTAGAATCAATCTTTTTTAAATTATTAACAATTGATGTATATTCGCTATCTAAGTTAATTTCCTTAAGTAGACAAAGAATTGCTTCAGCACCAATACCAAATTCAATTTTTTTATATCTATTAATAAATTTAAAAATTTCATCTATAGAAAAAGGTAAGTTTGAATCTCTTAATCTTTCACGATAAATTTTAGCTTTCTTAAGTTCTAAATCATTATTAATGTTTTTAGAAGAATCTTTTAATTCTTGATAAATTTCACCTAAAATTTTTCTTAACTTAATTCTTGATAAACGAGCATTCTTTTCTGAAGCTAAATCAATAATATCTTTCTTCTTAAAAATAATGTTATCTTTACCTTTATAATCACCTTCATCTAAAACAATATAATTAACAAAATAAACTACTTGTTCTACTTGCTTATAAGATATGTCTAATAATAATGATATTTTAGAAGGACGAGGTAATTCTTTTGTCATTCAAATATGAGCAATTGGGACAGCTAATTCTATATGACCCATTCGTTCACGTCTTACAATTGATTCTGTTATCTCAACACCACATGTCTCACATTTCTTGCCACGGTATTTTACTTTCTTATACTTACCACAAGAACATTCATAATCTTTAACAGGACCAAATACAACTTCATTAAATAAACCATCTTTTTCAGGTTTCAAAGATTTATAGTTAATTGTTTCAGATTTAGTAATTTCCCCATATGATCATTTTCTAATTTTTTCTGGTGAAGCTAAATTAATTCTTAATCCATGAATTTTACCAAATGTTTTATTTTCATTATTTGTTACTTTTCTTGCCATACTAAACTTCCTTTCTTGTTCCTTCTATTATTCATCATCCTCAAAATCTTCTACTGGTCTTGTAAAACCTAAATCATCATCATCAACATAATGGGAAACAGCTTCATCAACTTCATTATCATATGTTGAATTTAAAATCATATTTTCATGTTTAATGTAATCATCAGTATCTTGTTCATTACCATCAACATCTATAACAGAAGTTGCTAATGCTAATCCTTGTAGTTGTTTCACTAATAATTTAAATGATTCAGGCATACAACCAGTTGGAATTTCTTTTCCTTTAATAATTGCATTATAAGTTCGGTTTCTTCCTTTAACATCATCTGATTTAATGGTTAATATTTCACGTAAATTATGAGCAGCTCCATATGCTTCAAGTGCTCAAACTTCCATTTCACCAAATCTTTGTCCACCATTTTGACTCTTTCCACCAAGTGGTTGTTGAGTAATCTTAGAGTATGGTCCGACTGAACGAGCATGGATTTTATCATCAACCATGTGATCTAGTTTTAACATATACATTAAACCAACAGAAATAGGACCATCGAATTTTTCTCCTGTTCTACCATCTATTAATTTAAACTTACCTTTTGTTTTGATTGGATCTATCCCAGCTTCAATCATTGTTTTTTGTAAGTCATCTAAGGTACATCCAGCAAAAACAGGTGAACTTACCTTATATCCAATATCATCGTATGAAAGACCAAGTTTTTTTAAAATAATTTCAATATCAATTGCTTTAATTTTAGCTAAAGCTTCATCTATATCTTTGTATTTTTCTTTAGTAATATAGTTCTTAATTTCTTTATATAAACGTTTTGCATTGTGTTCTTTTAGTGCAAATAGCTTCATTAATTCGTTATGATCTTTTTCATTCATTACTAATTTAATTAATTCTTTTTTACCAATTTCTCTAGCAGCTAAACCTAAATGAATTTCTAAAATTTGACCAATATTCATTCTTGAAGGAACACCTAATGGATTTAACATTACATCAATTGGTGTACCATCTTCTAAAAATGGCATATCTTCAACTGGTACAATCCTTGAAACAATCCCTTTATTTCCATGACGACCAGCCATCTTATCACCGATTTGAATTTTTCTTTTTTGTACTACATAAACTTTTACAATTTCAATAACATCATCACCTAAATCATTATCATCATCAATTCTAAAAGTTTTAACAGCTGCAACTATTCCTTCTCCAGAGTGTGGAACTCTTAACGAAGAATCTTTAATAGGTTTGGTTTTTTCACCAAAAATTGCTTGTAGAATTTTTTCTTCAGGAGATAAATCAACATGACCTTTTGGTGTGGTTTTTCCGACTAAAATATCCCCTTCTTTAACCTCAGCACCAACCATAATAATACCATTTTCATTTAAATACTTTTTAGCTGATTCAGGTACATTAGGAATTTCCCTTGTGATCTCTTCATCACCATTTTTAGTTACTAAACATTTAATTGTATATTCATCGATACTAATAGAAGTATAAATATCATCTTTTACTAAACGTTCAGATAAAATAATAGCATCTTCATAGTTGAATCCACTTCATGTAGTAAATGCAACTAATACATTTTGTCCAAGAGCAAGTTCTCCATTCTTCATTGCTGGACCATCACAAATAGTTTGACCGGCCTTAATCTTATCACCAATAGCAACAATAGGAGTTTGATTGTTACAAGTATCTTGATTAGTTTTCTTAAATTTAACTAATTTTATTTTTTGTTCTTTACCATTTTTGTTTTGAAGAATAATTTGATTACCATCTAAATATGTAACTTCACCATCTTGCTTAGCAACAACAGCCATACCTGAATCATGAGCTATTTTATATTCTGTTCCTGTTCCAACAATAGGAGCATATGGTTTAATTAATGGCACAGCTTGTCTTTGCATGTTTGATCCCATTAATGCCCGGTTAGCATCATTATTTTCTAGGAAAGGAATTGCACTAGCAGCAATTGAAACAACTTGTCTAGGTAAAATATCAATATAATCAATTTCATTTGGTGTAAATACATCACTCATCCCTTTAAAACGAGCAACAACTGTATCCTGAGCTATTTTACGATTTTTATCAACTTTAATATTAGATTCAGCAATTACATATTCATCATCTTGTGTAGGCATCATTCATCTTACTTCGTCTGAAATTACACCATTGTTAACTTTATGATATGGTGTTAGTAAAAAACCTTTGTCATCTACAACTGTAAATGATGCAAGTGACATTACCAAACCAATATTCATACCTTCTGGTGTTTCAATTGGACAAATACGTCCATAGTGAGAATAATGAACATCACGAATATCTAAGTTAGGATCTTCTCGTGAAATACCTCCAGGACCCATAGCAGATATACGACGTTTATTAGTTAATTCCGATAAAGGATTTTGTTGATCAATAAATTGAGTTAATTGGTGTGAATTAAAGAAATCCTTAACAGTAATTTGCATTGGTTTAGTATTAACTATTTGCCTAAATGAAATATTCTTAGCTTGCTCTGCTTGTTGTTCTTCATCTTCTTGAGTGTTAGTAGCACCATCAATAATAGCTAATTTTTCTTTTACATATTTTTCAATTCTAAGCATTGCAACACTTAGCTTAGTTTTTAATAACTCATGAATTAACTTCAAACGTTTGTTACCTAAGTGGTCAATATCATCAAAAAAACCAATGTCATTTTTTAAATTGGAAGCATATGATACTATCGAAATTAAATCAGGTAATGTTAAATGATTGTTCTTATTATCAGTATTAACACCTAATAAGGTTGTTGTTTTAGAATCGTCTAAATCATCAGCTGATAAGTAGATCTTAACTGCTTCATAATCAACAACGACATTTTCTTTAAATAAGATTTTACTTGGCATTTCAACTAAATTTAATCTTTTAGAAATATCTAATAAATTTTCTTGAGACATTCGTTTAAATTTATCTATATTATTCTTATCAAGTAAGGTACCTTTTTTAAATATCACTTTTCCATTTTTATCTTTGATATCTTCAGCAATAGTTTTTTGATATAAACGTTCTGATAAACGTAATTTAGAATTTAACTTATATCGACCAGCATCGGTTGTATCATAATATCTTTCACTACAAAAATGTTGTCACAATAAGGTTTGATAAGTTACTTTTTCATCTTCAATTTGAATGTTATTGTTATTAAAAACTTTTAAAGAAATTGACATTTTTTTAACAATATCTTTTGCAGCTTTTTCAGTAATAATTTGCTTTAATAAAGTTGCTTTATTATTATTAATTACAACCAATTCATCCTTCTTGTCTTTAACTTTTTCGGCTTTTTCTTCTAATACTAAGAAATCAAGAACTAATTTTCTTAATCGTCTTTCTAATTTATGTGATTTGTATAAGCTATCTTGAATATCTTTAATAGGGGTACCTTTTTTTAATTCTTCAGTAATATTTTTTCTTAAATCTGATAACTCTTTATTATCAAAAACATTACTTGGTAAATAGGTACATATCTTAATACTTTCATCTATAAAATCATTATTTGGATAAAGATTTTTAATTTCTTCTATTGATAAACCAAAACCTAATAAGAAATCAAGTGCTAAGAAAGTAGGAGCTGTTTCACCTGAAACATCTCGTGCAATAATTTCAATAATGTTTTTTGCTTCATTTGGATTAAAAATTAAAAGGGTTCCTTTAAAAGGTAAGACCTCACACAAACTTCCCTCAATAACTTTTTTACGTGAATTATTTAATTTAATTTGTGATTTATTTAATGTATATACTCCAGGAGAACGTGTAATTTGAGCAACAACGAATTTTTCAATCCCATTAATGATAAATGTTCCTTTTTCGGTCATAATTGGAATATTAGCCATAAAAACACCATCTTCAAATGACTTACTCGATTTTTTAGGTTTAAGTGTTTCACCTGTTTCATTATTAACAATAATAATGTCAGCATATAAAGGAGCATCATAAGTTTTAGCATCCTCTCTTGCTTCTTCTTCTGATTTTTTTGGTTCACCTAATGTTACTGAGTTTACTTTTAAAGTGTACTTATTTTGTGGTGAATGAATTGGGGAAATACTTTTAATTACATTTTCCAATTCCTTGTCCAAAAGTTTTTGATAAGATTTAATTTGAGTTTCTAATAAATTTGGGGCAACAAAATTTGTTTGAATCTTTGAGTAATCTCTTCTGATAATTTTGTCTGAAATATTTGTCATTTTAAAATATTCATTATTTGCCATAGCACGCTCCTCTACTAGATATTTAAAATTATAAATATATATATTTATATATATAAATTAATATAATGCTAAAAATTATATCAAAATTTTTACATTTTAAACAAAAAAAAGGAAAAATTAACTATTTTTAATTAATTTTTATCCTTAAAATCATAAATTATTAACTTATTTAGGCCATTTTGCTCTAATTCATTTAGTAAATCTATTTCTTTTTCAAGTTCCAAGCAGGTGTCTATTTTAGGTCTAGTTATTGGGTTTTTAGGTGCAAAAATACTACAAGAATCTTCATAAGGTAAGATCGATATATCATATGTGCCTATTTTCTTTGCTCTATCAATTATTGTTTCTTTATCAAAACAAGTTAATGGTCTTAAAACTAAAAAATTATTAATAGCATGATTGATGCAATTCATAGATTCAATTGTTTGTGAAGCAACCTGTCCTAAAGCTTCTCCAGTTGCAATAGCTTGATAATGATATCGCTCAGCTAATAGTTTTGCAATTCGAAAAAAACTTCTTCTTAATAAAGTAATCTTGTAATTTTCTTTACTAATATGATTTAATTCATGTAAAATAGGAGAAAAATTACAAATGTAAAGTTTAGTATTATTTTGTAATAAATTGTTTTTGGTGATTTGATTAATTAGCATTTTAATTTTCTCAAGTACCTGATCACTAGTGTGTGGTGGTGTTAAAAAAGTAATAAAATCTACATGAAAACCTCTTTGCATTAAAAAATTGGAAGCAACTGAAGAATCAATTCCTCCAGATAATAACATTAACACTTTTCCCCCACTTTCTATCGGTAAACCATTATTAAAAGATTCTTTTTTAAAATAAAGCAAAAAGAAGTCTTGTTTAAGTTCTAAAAAGATTTTTATCTTTGGATTATGAACATCAACCTTAGCATTTAAAAAATGATTTAAAACAAAATGCCCTAATAGGCGGTTAATTTGATCTGAATTTAAATTAAAATTTTTATCACTTCTTTTAGTAATCACTTTAAAAGAAAAATTTGACGAAGGCAAAATTTTTAATAATATATCTTTTAAAGTATCTAAATCTTTATTTATCATTAATGCCTCACTTAAAAATGAGAAACCAGGAATAGTTAGCACTACTTCTTTGATTTTTAATAATTGATTAGCTTTAAAATCAGTTATTAAAACAAAATCAAAATAAAATTTTATAGTTGTATTAAACTCTTTTAAAGCATGAGTTAAATTAGATTTCAATTGGTTAACAAAAAATTTTTTATTCTTTCCCTTTAAAGATAATTCACCAAATTTTAATAAAATTACTTTTTGCATAAATTTATTTATCCTCAGAGTTAAATCAAGCTAAATCATCAGAAGATAATTTAGGACTCATCCCTTTAGTAATAAAACTTTGATATCATTCATTAGCATAATCAATAAATTTTTTAAATTCATTTAAATCAATATTAAAATCAACTAAAACTTTTTCACGTTTCTCAATTAAACATTTTTCAGGATAAAGATAATCATTAGTTTCTAAAAAACAAATAGCAAATATTCCTTTTGATATATTTCTTAAATAACAATAAAGGCCAAGTTGAAATTTATATTCTTTAGGAATTATTATTTCGTTATTGCTAGAAAATCATTTTTGTCTTTTCTCTCCTTTGTTTTTTACTTTAGGAGCACCATTATCGTCTTTAACTAATTCAAATAAATTTTTATTCTTTTTAAAAACAAAACTATCAATTGATGATGTTTTAATTTCTAACATAGGGGCTTCTGGATATAATAAATTTCCATATTTATCAATTGGTTCTCCATCAGGTATCCCACCAAAAATTTTATTATCTTTAAAAATATCAAAACCAACTTCCAAAGGGTTGTATTGTATATAATTAATTTTTGTTTGTTGACAAACTCAATCTTTAATTTTTGGTTCAATAATATTTCCAGCATTAGCAAATAATTCTTCCATTGGTTCAAAGTAAATATTAACCATTATTGCTCATGCTTTAACTGGTGAAACAAAATCACTTTGACCAAGAATGGCAGCAAATCGCGAACCAGTTATTTTTTTAAATTTCTTAATGTTATTTTTTAAATATTGTTCAGACAGGTATATCCTATCGTCTTTAAGAAAAAAATCTTGATTAATTTTTTTTGTAAAACCCATTTTAAGAAGCCTTCATTATTTTTTTGTTTTTATTGATAAATTGGATGTATCCATTAGCCGCATCTTTGTATTTTTTATTTTTAACTAAATTATCAATATCATTTAATGCTAGTTTATTCTCTTTAGAATAATATCTATTTGCATAAAGTTTTAATTTTTGGTTAATTTTTGATAATTTTAAATCAGTATTAATTGATTGAGTAGTTAACTCAATAAAGTTTTCAATTTCTTTTAATTTAGTGTTAATGTCATCATAAGAAAAATGATTTTTATTAAGATTATCTAATAAAATAGATACCTCTTCACGATCTCTACTTATTTTCTTAATCTCCTCAGTTTCAGTATTTACATTCCTAAATTTCTTAACTAATCTTTCTAAATGAAATAACTGAGTATCTATGTTTGAAAGTCTTAAAGAAATCGATAAGAACTTACCATATTTTTCTAATGCTAGATTATACATATTTCCATTCATGGTTCTAAAATCAATTATTTGTTTAACAATTTCTATCATTTTTTCTAAAACATTAATATAATTTATATTTGGTTTTTTTAACATATCAGAAAAGTTTTGAATTGCTTTAATAATATTTTTATTTTCCTTTAGACAAGATTCAGCAATTGTACTAATTTCTTTTTCTTTACTAAAATTATCTAATATTGATTTATATGCTCTCATGAATTCATCACGATCTACAATAGAAAAATAATATTTTGTTCCTTCATCAAATTGTTGAAAATATTTATCAAAAATTTTACTAAAATTATTATTTAATCGAAGTGATTGACCTAAATCTTCTAGTTTCTTAATTTCTTTAATAATTCTTTTCTTACTATTCTCAAAATCTAATGTACTAGAAACGCTACCATGGAATTTTATAGAAAACATATCCTTAATTTCAAGAATAATTTTTTTAGTATTCTTAATTTTATCTTCAGAATAAATACCAGTGTTGATTAATTGTTCAATATTTTTAACAACATAATCTAGAGCATCTAAATGTTTTTCAATATCAAATAGTGGCAAAATTAAACCTTCTCATAATTTTTTTAAATTAGCAATTTGATTTAAAAAAAATTTATGGGTTTCAAAGCTATTAATATAGTACAATTGCTTATTAATTTTCTTAGTAACTTCATTTATATTCTTTTCAATCTCATAATATTTTTTTAATTTACGATAAGATAAATTTAAATGAGTTTTAAAAAAGAATGAATTAATTTTATTTTTAAGATCACATAATTTAATGGAAATTTCACTAACATATGAACTATATTCATTGGTATCTAATGCAAATTGTTTAAATTCTTGTTCTAATGATTCAAGACAAGAAATATTATTCTCAATTTGCTTAGTTGATTTGAAAATTGAACATAATCGGTATGTTTTTAATAATTTAGCATTATCTTGAATTAGTGTTTTTAAGATTTTTACTTGTTCAATATAATTGGTGCGTTGGTGATTTAAATGTTCTAATATTGGTTGCAATGTATTATTATTTTCAACTAACATTTCAATAAATTTTAAATTTGAACCAATTGGGTTATTGTTTAAATAATTAAATTTATTTTTAATAATATAATCTTTATTTTTTAGTTTCCTTTTTAAAACAAAGATAATTGTAAAAACTACTCAAAAACAAGTTATTAAACCCAATAGTACACATAGACAAATTAATCAAATCACTCTAGACACCTATTCATAATAATTATTTATCTAATTCAATGTTTTCAAAAGATACTTCAGTATCAGTATCACGTCCAAATAAATTAATGGTAATTAAACAAACACCTCTAGTATCATCAATAAATCTTACAATTCCCATTGAATCTTTAAATGGACCTGAAACTACTTTAACATTTTGGCCAATGGAAAAATTTGGAACAAATTTTTTCTTTTCTATAATGATTGAATTGTTTTCTTGCGATAATTTTTCATTTTCATTTAAAACATCTTTAGCATCATCTTCTGATTTTGAATTTAAGATTAATTCTATTTCATCTGATGATACAGGAATTGGTTTAGTATTTTTACCAGATGAACCTACTATACCAGTAATTAATTGTGTATTTCTAATTTCATATCAAATATCATCATTCATAATCATCTTTATAAAGATATAACCGAAAAATCTATTTACTTCCTCTATATGAATTTTTTTAAATTTAGTCTTACCATTAGCATCTGTAAAAGATTCTCATTTAATATTTTTAATGTTACGACCATAATTTGATGGTAAATTAGCATCTGTAAAAACTTCTTCAGTGACTATCTTATCTTTAATAACCTTAATATCTTCTACATAACTAGATAAACCATATGCCTCAATTTTTCCTTTTAAATTTTTAATAACCATATCTTCATTGCCAGGAACTACTGCAATAATATATCATTGTGCTTTATCATTTTTTTTACTACCCATAATTTTCCTTTCTAAATATTATCTAATCAATTGAGCTAAAATAGTAATCACAAAAAAGATAATTGATAAGATCGCTACTATCGCTAGTATGATTCCTAAATATTTAAATGTTGATTTAGGATTTGATCATACAATTCTATTAAACTCTTTTCTAATACCATATGTTCATTTAATTAATCGTCATCATATAGTATTATATTCTTTTCCATAATTAAATTTGATTTCTCGAATTTCATCATTGTAATTTAATTTTTTAGATTGATAATCTTCTTTTTGTTTTTGCACTTGTTGTTTTAAATCAACTTTTTTTAATCCTTTATTGTTTTTTAATGCTTTTATTTCTTTTCTAAATTCTTCTTTTAATTGCTTTTTTTTGTTTTTAATTTCCTTTATTTGATTCTTAACTGTTTCTTTAGCGGCTTTTTTCCTTGTTTTTTTTTCAAGATATTTTTTTTGTTCTTCTTCTTGAAATTGTTTCTTGTTTTCTTTAGCTATTTTTCTTGCGAGTTTAATTGCTTCTCAAGTAGAAGGTTTATTTTCTTCATTTATCTCATTATTTGATGACATCTATAAACTCTCCTTATGTAAAGTATTCTTATTGCAAAATGGACAAAATTTTTTTAATTCAAGTCGTTTGGTAATAAAATTACTTTTTTTAAGATGGTAATTTCTCGATGAACATTCATCACAAACTAAAATCAATTTTCTAGCCATACTCAATAGCCGCTTTAATAAAATAACTTCTTAACTTTGGATTTTGCTTAGATAAGATTACTTTATTAATTATAAAGTAAATAAACATTATTATGAAATAAATAAAGAAAAGTAAGGTTCCATGTCAATTTCTAGTTACAAAATTATTAGTGGAAAATAGTCCTCAATTCATAATTCCATTGTAATTGATAATAGTCGCTGTTGTAAAAGTGTAAAATGCTTGAAAGAAGAAAACAAGATAACAACCTAAAATAGCTATAACTGCATAAAAACAAAATCCTTTAACTTTTTGAAGTTGTATTTTTTTAGTTTTGCGATTAATTAAACCAAACAAAATAACTGTTCCATAAATAAAGAAAAAGAATGTAGTTGGAAAATTACTAATCCCATCTACCCAAGCATCACTATTGGTGATTAATGAAGGAATTAAAATTGCAATGAAAACAAAGAGATAAAAAACAAATGTTAAAAATAATCCACCTTTATATTCATTATTAGTGGGGATAATACGATTAGCAAAATCATCAATTTGATTAGCATATATAATAGTATGATCCTCAATTAATGAATTACTTCCTCGAATAGTAGTAGCACAAAAAGCATTTAATACTCCAATCACTGAACATGTTACAAAAACTGAAATCATAATATTAACTGCTTTTTTAGCTTGTTCATTAGCAATTATCTTGTTGAACATAGCAAAAATATCACCACTATTTGATAACAATTGACCAACTGTAACTAATGTATAAATAACACCAACAATAATCATTGCTACTATAACAGCAAAAGGAACATCTCTTTTGGGATTTTTCATATCTTTTGATAAAACCCCAATAGAAATAAAGGAATCAAAAGCAAATAAAATTGAAGGTAATGAAACTAAAATACCAATTATATTATTACTAGTAAATGTCATGTTGGTTGCAAATAAATTATTATTAGTGTTGTTACAACCAGAATAGATTCCACCAATGACAACCATAAACAATGGAATAAATTTTAAAAAGGTAATCACACTTTGAAATCGTCCACTATGTTTAATGCTTAAAAAATTTAAAATAAGAAAAAACAAAAAGAGCACAATACCTATTAAAAATATGATTCCAATATGGACTTTTTCACTAGCTGAGAAAATATTAAATATTGATTCAGAACAAAATATAGAAATAGAAAATGTAATAACAATAAAATAAAAAAGGGGTTGAATTATTTTGACAAATAAACCAAATTTTTTACCAATAAGTTCATAACATCAACCACCTATCCCAGAGTGAGAATCAGCAGAACTACTAATTTCAGCAAAACTAATTGCTGTAAATAAACAAATGATTGCAGATAAAATTCAAGCAATTAAAACAGCAATAGCATTATTATCATTTATGGCAAAAATATTATTATTTTTAAAGAAGATACCAACACCAATCATGCTACCAATTAACATATTTATGGCAACAACTAGTCCAATTTTTTTAGCTACTTTTGGTTCAATATTAATTTTCTTCATAATAAAAAAACTCCTTTCGGAGTTTGCACATAATATTATATTTAAATTTTTTAAGCATTAATACTTTTTTTAAATGTTTGAATAATCCGATAAAAACTAGATAAGTTAATATTAAGTTTTTTACATATTTCAGCTGTAGTTAAATTCTGCGCTTTATATTTCACAATTTTATAAACTATAGGATTTTGACTTAATGTCTCATCAATATAATTTTTATTTAAATAATCATAATCAGAACCAAAATTTAAATTTTGTTCTTCATTAGCATCATAAAAACTATAAGATAAACAATCATTTAATATTCGATGCTTGTTGTTTGAAAAATGACTTCGTAAAAAACGACATTCATTTCTAATACTATAACCATACTGGATTTTAAAGTTTTTAAAATTTTTGTTTTTGTTTTTGATAAAAGCATCTATTGTTCTTGTATAAGCTTGAAAACAATTACTTAAAAAATCTTCATTTTCAAAATGTAACATTTGTTTTCATTTACATTTCATATTAATTATTTTAAGAGCATATTTGATTAATTCTATAAATAATTCATCATAATCATTCTCTCAAGTTTCTGATTTAGTAACTATATTTTCAAATAATTCTATTTGTCTACTTAAATTTACATTATTCATTATTAAAACTTTCTCCCTCTAGTTTTAAAATCATAAAAGAAAATTGAGAAAGAAAGTCCTAAAATAGTCTTAAAAAAATCCTAATTTAACATAAAAAAATTATTTTTTTGTTCTAGTTTTGATAATTTCTTCAGTAACATTTTTTGGTACTTGAGAATAATGACTAAATTGCATTACATAGGTTCCTCGACCTTGTGTATTAGATCTTAAATCAGTAGCATATCCAAACATTTCACTTAAAGGAACTTTTGCTTTAATTGTTTGAGCATTTCCTCTTTGTTCTTGTCCCTCTAATAGACCTCTTCTTTTTGAAATATCACCAAGGACAGTCCCTAAATATTCATCTGGAGTTGTAACATCAACTGCCATAATTGGTTCTAATAAGATAGCTCCACAAGTTTTAGCAGCTTCCTTTAAACACATTGATGCAGCAATTTTATATGCCATACCTGATGAGTCAACTTCATGGTATGAACCATCAAATAATGTTGCCTTAATATCAATTAAAGGATAGCCAGCTAGTGGCCCAGAATTCATCGCTTCTTTTAATCCGTTTTCAATTTCTTTAATATACTCACCTGGAATTTTTCCACCAACAATTTTGTTTTCAAACATAAAACCTTGTTCATGATTTGGTTCAAATTTAATCTTTACATGTCCATATTGTCCACGACCACCAGATTGTTTAATATATTTACCTTCAGCTTCATTTTGAACTGTAAATGTTTCACGATAAGAAACTTGTGGTGCACCAACATTTACCTCAACACCAAACTCTCGTTTCATACGATCAACTAAAATATCTAGGTGTAACTCACCCATACCAGCAATGATTGTTTGTCCAGTTTCTTCATTAGTATAAGTTTTAAATGTTGGATCTTCTTCAGCTAATTTACTTAGAGCAATTCCCATTTTTTCTTGATCGGCTTTTGTTTTAGGTTCAACTGCTAATGAAATAACTGGTTCTGCAAATTGCATTTGTTCAAGAACAATGTGGTTTTTTTCATCACATAGTGTGTCACCAGTGGTTGTTTCTTTTAAACCGATAACAGCACATATATCACCTGCTCTAATTTCATCAATTTCTTGCCTTTCATTTGCATTCATTTTCACAAGTCGTGAAATTCTTTCTTTCACACCTTTAGTAGCATTATATACATATGAACCTTTTTGTAAAACACCAGCATATAATCGCATAAAAGTTAAACGACCAACAAAAGGATCAGTTGCAATTTTAAATGCTAATGCTGAGAATGGTTCATCATCTGAATTCTTCCTAATTGCTTTGGCACCATTATCTAGAACACCTTCAATTGGTGGGACATCAATTGGACTTGGTAAATATCAAACAATTGCATCTAATAATAATTTCACACATTTATTTTTAAATGCTGTTCCACAAAGTACTGGGAATAACTTAGTAGAAATTACCCCTTTACGAATACAAGATTTAATTTCATCTTTTGTTAATTCTTGTCCAGATAAAAATTTTTCCATTAAATTATCATCAAACTCAACAATATCTTCTAGCATTTTATTTCTTCATTCAATCGCTTTAGCTTTTAAGTTTTCAGGAATTGCTTCTATTTGGTAGTTTTCATGAGCCTCACCATCAAAAATATAAGCCTTCATTTCAATTAAATCAATACATCCTTTAAAATCAGCTTCAGCACCTATTGGATATTGAATAGCAGTTGCTTTAACACCTAATCGATCTTTAATAGAATTAACTGAATATTCAAAATCAGCACCAGTTTTGTCCATCTTGTTAACAAAAACAATTCTTGGAACATTATATTTAGTAGCTTGACGTCAAACTGTTTCAGTTTGTGGTTCAACACCATTTTGACCATCTAATACTGCAACTGCTCCATCTAATACTCTTAATGATCTTTCAACTTCAACAGTAAAATCAACGTGTCCTGGTGTATCAATCACATTTAATTGGTGATCTTTTCACACAACATAAGTAGCAGCAGAAGTAATAGTAATTCCTCTTTCCTTCTCTTGTGCCATTCAATCCATTGTTGACTCACCATCATGAGTTTCCCCGATTTTATGTTTTTTTCCAGTATGAAATAAAATTCTTTCAGTACATGTTGTTTTTCCGGCATCAATATGAGCCATAATACCAAAATTTCTAAACATTTTTATGTCAAATTCTCTTGCCATAATTTATTTTTCCTTTCAATAAAAATTATCAACGTAAATGAGCAAATGCCTTATTCGCTTCTGCCATTTTATGAGTATCTTCTTTTTTCTTAACAGATGCACCAACTCCATTAGCAGCATCAATAATTTCATTAGCTAATCTTTCTAACATTGTTTTTTCATTTCTAAGACGTGCATATTGTGTTAATCATCTTAAAACTAGTGTTTGTTTTCTATTTTCGTTAACCTCAGTTGGAACTTGGACATTGGCACCAGCAATTCTTCTCACTTTAAGTTCTAGTGATGGACTAATATTATCAACTGCTTTTTGAAAAATATCCAAAGCAGGTTTTTTGGTTTTTTCTTCAATTAATTTGAAGGCACCATAAATAATATTTTGGGCTAAACATTTTTTACCATCTAACATAATTGAATTAATTAATTTTGTTACTAATCTTGAATTATAAATAGGGTCAGCAAGAACTTGTCTTGGTTCAGGTTTAAACTTTCTCATCTTTTTCTCCTAAATTTTAATATTATGACTCTTTAGTTTTTGGAACTTTAGCTCCATATAAAGAACGACCTTGTCTTCTTTTTTCAACACCAGAAGTATCAGCAGTACCTCTAATAATATGGTAACGAACACCAGGTAAATCTTTTACTCTACCACCTCTAATTAATACCACACTATGTTCTTGAAGATTATGTCCTTCACCTGGAATATAAGCTAAAACTTCATCTCCGTTTGTCAAACGAACTTTTGCATACTTTCGTAAAGCTGAATTTGGTTTCTTTGGAGTCATTGTACCAACCCGAGTACATACCCCTTTTTTAAAAGGCGCCGGATTATACTTTTGACGTTTTTCCAAAGAATTATAACTAGTCAATAAAGCAGGTGACTTAGTTTTCTTTATTTTTAATTTTCTTTCATGTCGAATCAATTGGGCAATTGTTGGCATCTTTTCTCCTTAATTAAGTAACAAACAATCATAAACAACTATACCGTGTGTATAATTGAATTTAAAATACTTTGATATTTTAACATATATAAGTTAAAATAAAAACAATTTTACTTATGCGTTTAGATGAATATTTAGTAAAAAACAAAATAACTAGCTCAAGAAATAAAGCAAATATGCTAATTATAGAAAATAAAGTATTAATAAATGGACAATTGATTAATAAAAAAAATTATCAAGTTAGTGATAATGATAAAGTAGAATTAATTGAAAATTTAGCGTTTGTTTCACGAGCTGGTAAAAAATTTGATTGAGCAATCAAAAGTTTTAATATTCAATTGGAAAACAAAATCATATTAGATATTGGTTGTTCAAGTGGTGGTTTTAGTGATGTATGCCTACAAAAAAATGCTAAAAAAGTATATTGTTTAGATGTTAATGATAAGCAATTAGATAAAAAGATCAAAAATGATATAAGAGTAATAAATCTTTGTCCTTTAAACATTAAAAATTTAACTAAAGATAAAATAAATGATCCAATAGATATAGTGGTCAGTGACTTATCTTTTATTTCTAGTTTTTACATGTTTCAAGCAATTAGTAAAATTCTATTAAAAAATGATGTAACTATTATTTCCTTAATCAAACCACAATTTGAACTTAATAAAACAATCATTGACAAAACTAAAGGAGTTATAAAAGAAACAAAATACCATTTATTAGCAATAGAAAAAGTGAAATCATTTGCTAAAAATTTTGGTTTTGAAATGATTAATTGAATTGAATCACCAATTGTAGGAGCCAAAAAAGGTAATAAGGAATTTTTAGGATTATTCAAACATGTCTAATATTATTTTTCATATTGATATTAATTATTTTTTTGCCCGTTGTGAAGAAATTAAAAATCCACAATTAGAAAATGAAGCATTTGTTGTTGCTGAGCGCACTAAAAGGAGTGTAATCTCTACAAGTAATCCTTTAGCTAGAAAATATAAGATAAATAGCGGAATGCGTTTATTAGATGCTTTTAAACTTAACCCTCATATTAAAGTAGTAAAAGCAGATCATCGATATTATCAAACAAAATCTATAGAGTTTTTTAGAGTTATCAAAAATTTTTTAGAGAGTGATATTGAAATTGCTTCTATTGATGAATGTTATAGTGATGTAACTAACATTTTAAAAAAATATCATAATAATTACCAAATCTTAGCCACTCAATTAAAAAGGGAAATTTTTAAACAAACTAGTTTAATAGTTACAATTGGAATTGGAGATACCAAATTTTTAGCTAAAACTGCTGGAGACTTAAAACCACAAAATGGAATAGGTTGAATCTTTTCTAATGAAATAGAAACCAAATTATGACCATTACCAATTAAAGATATGTTTTTAGTTGGTAAAAAAGCTAATGATTTTTTTTCAAAACTTAATATTAAAACAATTAAAGATTTTATTGATTTTAAAAATCAAGCTTTGTTAAAAGCTACTTTAAAAAAACGGTATTGAGTATTTTTAGATTTTATTTTTGGTAAAAGTGAAAATACAATTAATACTAACAATAATGTTAGTAAAACTATTTCTAGTGGTATTACATTTGAACAAAACATTGATGATGAAGCTAAAATTTTAGCTACTATAAATTTATGTTGTCAAGAAATTTTTAAAAAATTAGAATATGAAAAAATTAGACCATTATCAATTATTGTAATCATCAAGAAAAAATATAATGTTTCCTTTTCGCAGTCAAAAACTTTTTTAAATCCAATAGAAAATCAAAAAGAACTATATCATAAAAGTTTAAATATTTTTTATAAACTTTGAGATACTGAACCTATTAGGTCTATTACTATTTCAACTAATAATATGTTATCTAGTAATGAGATTTTTCAACAAATTCAAATCTAATCTTCTTTTTTATTAACAAGAATAGTATTGTTTCCACTTTGATAAGAAACTTTTGCTTTTCTAGTTACTATTTTTAATTGTTGCGAACTTGGAGTTGAATTATTATTAGAATTATTAGAATCATTATTATCAGGAGATACAATTTGGTCATCATCTAATTTAATATCTGGATTATAGAATTTAACAATATTCTTAAAATTCGTTGTAACATCATTAAAACTAGTAATTGATGAATATGATCAACTATTATTACTATTATAACGAATTAAAAATAGTGTACCTTCTTTATTAAAACTTACCCCTAATTCATTTGCAAACTTTTCACATAATGAACCCATTAATTGAAAATTTTTAACAACATCTTGATTTCTAAAATACACTTTTTGATATGGCGTGTTTTCTTTATCATCAGGTCTAAATTCATAGTATGAATTATTTGGTTTATAATCAAAAGTGGTATTTTTAACAACTGGTAAATATTGAGGGTTAGCAATATCATTTCCTACTTTTCAAACTCTACTAACACCAACTATATCTTGGGTATTACCTATAGGATAATATGTATTTGGTAAATTATACATCCTATCATTTAACAATGCTTGTCCGTCAATAGTATCTCTTGTAGCACATACATCAATATAATTTAAAAATGTTGGTTTGATGTTACTCAAACCATATTGATTTACTAATGTACTATTATTACTATTATAAAAGAAATCATATAATGTTAGCATTAATGAATCTACACTCCTTACTGGAACCTCATAACTTATATCAGGGAATGTTTCATCTCATCCATATAATGCTTTAGCTGTTTGTACATAAGCATCTGAACCATAATAAAACATATAGTTACCATTACTAATTAATTGTGTGCCTTTTAAAACATCAAGAACTGAATAATTTGTTCCTGGTAAAGAGGCATAATCAATAGAAACGTTTTTGTTATCATTAGTAAGTTTTTGTTGTTTTTTAGCATCATTAAAAGACCTACTAGTTAAAATATTGACTGTAGGAAATCTAATTGTGTTTACATTACAAAATAAACCAATTGTTAAACCAGCAGTTATTGTAATGGCACCTATAGCTAAAATTTTAATTAGTTTTGATATCTTCATTTAATTTACCTTTTATTCTTGACTCTTAGAAAGATTATACAATGTCCTTAAAATTACACCAGTACCAACATTTCCTTTATCAGCAGTTGCAGCAACATCAAAATGTACATATTCTTTATTTAGAGTAAATTCTTTTAAGAAACAAGCTGCTCGAGAACTACCTGCTGCTGGTGATGTACATGAGTTTACAATATCAGCAACTTTAGAGTTTGTTAACATTTCTAAAAATTCACGATGAAAAGGCAATCTTCATACTTGTTCAGAAGCCTCTTTAGCAGCATATAATGTTTTGTTTCAGATCATATCTGATGTTGCTCATGTTCCAGTAAATGTTTCACCTAAACTATAAATCATTGCACCAGTTAAAGTAGCAACATCAAATATATGTGTTGCTTTTAAATCTTTAGCAGCATATGTTAATGAATCAGCTAGAATTAAACGTCCTTCAGCATCAGTATTATCAATTTCCACAGATTTACCGCTATATGAAATAACTACATCATCAGGTTTTTGTGCCTTTTCATTTAATAAATTCAAGACTAATGGACATAAAACAACTAAATTAGTTTTAACTTTGTTCTTAGCAATAGCTAATAATGTACCACATACAATTGCTGCACCAGACATATCCATTTTCATTCATCGCATATGACCAGCAGTTTTAATATTGTAACCACCTGCATCAAAACATACACCTTTACCTACAAAAGCATATTTATCTCTACTTGAAGAATTGTTATATTCCATTATTAATAGTTTTGGAGCATATTCTCCACTAGCAGCTTGACCAACGCCTAAAAGTAAATTCATTTTTTTCTTTTTTAAATCAGCTACATCTAACACACTAATTTTTACATCTTTAACATCTTTAAATTTTTCTTTAATTTCATCTATAAAAGATCCCGGATAAATATAGTTTGAAGGCATATCTTGTAATCTTCTAGTAAATGTTTGTGCTTCAGCAACATTTTGATACTCTTGTAAAACTTTCTTATAATTATCTATTTTTTTAGAATAAATTAAATAGGAAATAGTTTTTGGTTTAGTTGTTTTTAATGTTCAAGGTACAACAGCTACATAATTAAAAGCAGACACTAAACACATAAGTAATCTATCATGATATTTGTCATTTACTAATTCTAGAAAAGAGTCCAAATCAATATTAATTTCCATTCATTCTTTACATGGTTTTGCAAATTTTTTTAAAATTGCTTCATAAAGTTCATAACCATCTAATTTTTGATCTAATACAATATACATTGAATCATCTTGATTAAAAAAGTTATAGTCATTAACTTTTTCTTTATTCTTTTTTTCTGCATCACTAGCATCAATAGCATATAATGTTTTTTTAAATTTTAATTTATTATCAAATAACATATTGTCTCCAATTTATATATTATTATAATACTTAATTTTAAAAAACAATGAAGATGTTTAAATCACCATCTTTTGGGACTATCAACTTCTATATCTCATTATATTAGAATTTATAGCAATTTTAGGTATTAAAAAACCTTTGTTTAATGGACCATCTTATTGAACAATCCACTTCTACCCATAATTATATAATAATTTAATAGCGTCAATTGGTTTCATATATCTTTCTACATAACTAATTCCTTTTATTTTTTCTAATTCAGAATAATAATGATATCTACAATTGTTGTATTCTTCCATAAACTCATTAATAATATTTTTTGCTTCCTCAATTGTTTTGGTTTTTGCTAATCTAGTTGAGCATTTTTTATCTATTGTTAAATGTAATCTTTCTACACACCCATTTGCTTGTGGTACATTTAAAGGAATTAATCTTCTAATGATATTTTTATTTCTTAAAAAATTGATATAGCTTTCTGATGAAATAAAATTATTGCCCTTAAACATCATGGCATTATCAGTTTGAATCGTCTTGATTTTAATTCCAATATCATTAAAATGTTGAATACCTGATTCTAAAGCATTGATAATTTCTTGTTGAGAAGCATTATCAATTACTTTTGAGTATGCATATCTAGATCGGGTTTCAATCATATCAAAAACAATAATTTGCTTTGTACACTTGGTATCCTTTTTTCCAATTATTTTTAAATCCATTTGGATGTTTCCTGGTTTAGCTATATAGTGTCTTTTAGGATGCTTTCTTAAGTATTTTTTCTTTTGATTAAAAACTATTCCAAGTTCTTCATGTAGTATCTTTTTAATAGTTTTTTGGCATATTTTTGTAGTTTTTTCATTAGTTTTGTTGTTTCTTATTGATAACCAAAAATCTGTAATTTCAAAATCAAAACCATTCTTAATATATTCATAATATTGGTTAATTATGAATTTATAATCTTGATAATTATATTTTTTAGTAATGTTATTTTTAATTGGCAATTTACCAATATGATTAATTCATTCAAAATAACCATTATTAATCTTTTTATTAATTAATTTGATTATCTTGTTCTTAAAACCATATCATGTTGTTTTGTGCATTAAAGGCTGACTAGTTAATTTAAAATATTGGTTTTCTGATTTAAATGTAGTTGTTATGATATTTAATTGATTAATAAATTTCCTAAACTTGGTTTCAAATTTAAATCCTAATAATAGATCATGATATTTTTTAGTTCCTTTTTGAAATTGATAGATTTTATGTTCATTTTCTAATTTGTTTCAAAAATTGATTCTAAAATCATTAAAAAGGTCATGAAAGAGCTTAATTTGCTTAGTTTCACTTAACTTTAAAAAATTAATTTTTTCTTTTTTATGAAGTAAAAAATATTTTTTTTGATAAAAATACATATGGTCCTATCAAAGTGTGTTTTTGAAGCGGACTTAAAAACCCCAATCTTGCTTAATGCACCATCTTTTAGGACCAGTAACTTCTATATCTCATTATATTAGAATTTATAGCAATTTTAGGTATTAAAAATTTTTGTGTTTAATGGACCATCTTTTTGGACATACCACTTCTGTTAATAATTATACAGTAGTTTAATTGCATCTTGTGGAGTCATATATCTATTTGCATATGGAATGTTTTCTTTCTCAAGTTCTGAGTAATAATGGTATCTTTCA
>CAJGBT010000010.1 GCA_904501665.1 uncultured Bacilli bacterium
CCATATCTCACTCAAACTCATATAGTTGTTTAAGTGGAGTGTCAAGCTGTATTTTTTTAATTATCAGTGCGACCTGTGATGGTCTATGTCATTGTCCCATATCTTCCCCATTTCTGGGCAATTTATCTCAAACACTCTAATCAAATAAAAAGAACTAGCTTTTAATCTAGTCCTTTTTATCACTTTTATTAATTAAAAATAAAGAATAAATTACTTTTTATTTGAATAAATAGTTAAATATCCTTTTTTTGAAATTTCGGTTAAAAACTTACTATTAAAAATTGGTTGATTAAGTTCATTAACAGATAAGTTTGATACATTTTTTGGTAAACCAAAAGTAGAAATTTTTCTTCTAAAAAATGGTCTACCACCAAGTTCATATATTTCTGCTTTATTTACAATATCATCATGTAATGTTAGTTTCTTAGTCATACCTAAATAATTATAGTAATAATCATGATATGTTTCATCTGTAGGAATAATTTGTCTTTGCTTCTTAATGTATTTATCTTTAGAAAACAAAACTAGATCATTATCATTATAATAATAATCATACTCACTAATCTTACGAGCTAATTCATAATAATCCTTTAAAGGTTTTGACACTTTGATATCCTCACTCTAAATTCCTTACACATTAATTATAGAATGAAAAGAAATAGATAGAAAATTCTAATATCAATATATATTTATAAAAATATATAAAAATTTTATTTCTTAGATATTAGTCATTCAGGTTTATTCATCCATTTTATGTTTTTTGATGATTTTACTAAAATAAAAGTTTCACAAACTAATTCAATATTAGTTTCTTCTTTAGTTAAGATAACTAGTTGAATATTATATTTTAATGTATAGTCATAAATTATTTTTAAAAACTCTTTAAGACCTTTAATATCATTATTTCTAAATTGATTAACAATAATAATCTTGTTAGCATTTAGCAATATTGCAAATATAAAATTTAAAAGCATAATATCTTTTTTAGATAATTTAGAGATCGGTTTTTTTATTTTTCCTTTTAAATCTAGCACTGATGTCATTTCTTCAATAAAATTTTTATCATAATCACAATCTGTGAAAGATTTAAAAATTTTCATATTTTCTAAAAAAGAAAATTCAGGTAAAAAATTTTCTATATTTAAATCAATAAAAATGGTTTGTTGATAGTTATAACTATATCTAGCTAAAAGTGTTTTTAATTTTGTTATTTCATTAGATGATTTAGAAATGATAGCTACATTTGTTGTGCAATTCATGACATCATTTAAAAAATTATTTCTAAATTTCTTAAATGAAAATAAGTTAATAATATTATTTACAAAATTGTTAGCATAAGTATTTAATAATAAAGTTGAAATAAAAATTAAAAGTCCACAATAACTAATAACATAAAAAACAATAATTTGTTCAGATGAGAGAAAAATTGTGCCATCGTCAGGGAATACTGAACTAATTGAAAAAATATTTTTACCAGTTCAAGCTAATAACATTAAGTTACCAGGGTAATAAAATATTGAAAAGTAATAAATAATTTTACTAATTATGCTCATGTAACTTAATCTTATTGGTAGTAAAAAAGGAGAAATAATTATTGAAATAAAATAAAATAATAAAATAATTAAAAAATAATCTTTTTTAACAAAGAATGTAGCAAAAAATCAACCTATTCCAG
Source organism: uncultured Bacilli bacterium (assembly GCA_904501665.1). Classification (GTDB taxonomy): domain Bacteria; phylum Bacillota_I; class Bacilli_A; order Mycoplasmatales; family Mycoplasmoidaceae; genus Mycoplasma_L. Next base: position 1,676 of record CAJGBT010000010.1, read on the forward strand.
CACAGAAGAAAAAAGCTACAAATATACTAATTAAAAAATTAGCTACATTTATTCCATTGCCAAAAATACTATTGTTATAACTTGAAGATTTAAACAAAACATCTAATAATGATACTTGTAAGTGATCATCTTTTAAAAAGATACCAATTATGATCATTAAAATCAACATGAAAATTATTACAACAAGATAATAAATAAAAAATAAAAAAATCATACAGGAGAATAAATGAAAGTTTTTACTGTTAGGAATACGTTTAATCTTATAGATATAATTAGCTTTAAATGAATTAATAGTAATTGGTAAAAAGCCAAAAGGTATTAAAAAAGAAAAAATGATAATTGTATTTAAACAAAATATTTTAATTTCTTGTAAAGAAAACTTTAAAACAAAATGATTTATTGGTAAAAAAATAATAAGTATAACAGCTGAAAAAAGGAAACAAAAAATATGCATCCATTTAATAGAAAATAAGATCTTTAATGATAATAAAAATAAGTTATGAGTGCTTTTTATAAAATGGTTTTCCATATTGAATAATATTATAATTATTTTTCATTATTTTTAATTAATTTGAATAATTCAAGATAACTAACACTATTAATGGTACTTCCAATGATTTCACCCTTAGCATTTTTTATTTTTAATATTTTTTCTTCAATTGAATTTTTTAAAATTAAATTGAAAACATTTACTTCTTTGTCTTGGCCAATCCGGTGTAATCTATCTGTTGCTTGATCTTCAACACTATCATTTCATCATGGATTAAAATGAATTACTATATTTGCAGTGTTTAAATTAATACCAACACCACCAACTTTTAACGAAACTAATAAAATCTTATCCTTTGATTTATTAAAAATGTCAATAATTTCTTTTCTTTCTTTTTGGTTATTTTCTCCAGTTAAAATTAAACAAGAATAATTATGTTCAATTAAAATATCTTCTAAATTTTTTAACAATGAAGTAAATGATGAAAAAATAACTATTTTATTTTCAGGATCTGCTTTTAAGTCTTGTATTAAAGATAAACAATAATCTATTTTACTTCTTTTCATTTTATTAAAAGAAAGTAATGATGGATCGCAACAATACATCCTTAACTTAGTGATAATACTAATAACATTCATTTTTATAGTATTCTTATCTTTCTTGTTTGCTTTAAAATAAGAACTAATATCTTGCTTAAGATTTTCAAATAGTTTTCAATAAATTTCCTCTTCTTCATCACTCATTTCAATAAAAATATCTGTTTTTAATTTAGATGGCAAATCAGGTAATTCATCAATCTTTTTCCTTTGTAAAATAAAAGGTTTAATTAAAAAAGCTAATTCATTAATTGAATTCTTATCATTTTGATCAAAAAGTTTATTAAAAACTTTAAAACTTGGTAGATAATGTGGCAAAATAAATTCAAATAATGATCAAATGTCAGTTATATTATTTTCAATTGGTGTTCCAGTTAAAATTAAGCGTTTGTTACTGTTTATATTTTTAATATTCTTACTTCATTTGGTAGTTTTATTTTTAATATATTGTCCCTCATCTAAAATTACAAGACCAAAATATTTATCATTATAATAACTAACATCATTAATAAACTTATGGTAATTACAAATATAAATATTCCCTGGTTGAATATTTTGAATAATCTCTTGTCGTTGTGAATTATTGCCACAAATCTCAATAATATTTTTAGTTGAATCAAATTTTTTAAATTCAGATTTTCAGTTTTGAATTAATGAAAAAGGAGTAATAATTAAAATTGCATCATTGTTAGTTTTCATAAAATCATTAATATAAGCAATTGTTTGGAAAGTTTTACCAAGACCCATTTCATCAGCAAGAATACAACCACCACTGTAATCTAACATTTTCTTGATTCATTTAATCCCAATTAGTTGAAATGGTTTGGCTTTTTTAAAAATTTCTTCATTTAGATTAAGCTGAATTTTTTGATTATCAAATTTATTAATAAATTCAATAAATTCTTTTTCTTTAAACTTACTAGCAATATAAAAAATTTTATTATTATCTATTTGTTTAGTCTTAGTATGATTAATATTTAAAATATTTAAGTTATTTTGATATTCATTTAATGATAAATTATCATAACTTATAAATTCATTATTAAGTTTTAAAAATGCTAATTTTTTTCTATTATTTTTAGATATTTGATTATTAACATTTTTTAAATCAAATTTTTTATTTCTAATGAATGTTTCATACTTAATCTTATTATTATCAAAAAAGAATTTAAATTCTACATTTTCTTTTCGTTGACTAAAAATAGATTTAATATTCTCATCAATATAACAATGAATTAAACCACTTTTTTCATAATCTTGAATCATTTTATAAAAATCTAATAAATCTCTTAATTGATAAAAAATAATTTTACCTTCTTCATTTAAATCTTTAATAATATCTTTAATATTTTTTGTAAAAGAAAAATAATTAATCATTTCTTTGGAAAATTCAACTTCTATTCCTGACTGATCATTTGATAGTCTAAAAGACACACACATCTGTAAATTATCATTTGAAATATTAGTAGCATCTAAAAAACTAGAAGAAGAGATTTTTTTAATTTTGTTATTTAATATTTTTGAATCTTTAATTGGTAAAAATAAATCACGAATACATTTAGTATCATTATCATTTAAAAAATCAAAAATTGATAAGCATGCATTATTATCATCTATTGAAAAAATAATATAAGTTTTTTCTCAACTTGTTAAAATTTCAATAGCTTTTAAATTACTATCAATAACAAAACCAATATTTGTTAAATGACTTGTAAATTTAAATGGTATTTTTTCATTTAATTTTAATGTTGACTTAATTGGTAAAAGATTATTACTTTTGTTATTAACAAAACAAAATCAATCATATCCATTATTAATTGCTTTGACAATAGCATCAAATATGATATCAATTTCAGAATCACTAATAAAAAAATTATGTTTACGATTAGGACAAATTTCACTTAATATTAAAAAAATGTTAACTGTTTCATTAATTTGTTTTTGTAAATAAATTAAATGTTCATTATTAGCATTCTTGTCAATTAATTTAATTAGAAAATTATTTAATGCCTGGTATTGAGTTAAATCAAAATTATCAAATTGATTATTAATATAAATATTTATGTTTTTTTGTTTAATTGATAATTCAAAAAGCTTAAAATTTTTTTTATTCTTTAACAATTGATTAAAAATTCTTAAAATATCAAATAAGTGATTATTAGATAAGTAATCAAAATAAGAACTTACATCTATATTTAAAAAAGTGTTTTTATTAACATTAAAGTTTTTATCTACATATAATAAAATTGCTACAATGTGTTTACAAATAACTCCTTTAGATCCTGTGAAACATTGACAATTAGTTTTATTAAGTTCTTCATCAATAATCTTGAATGAAAGGTCATATCCATTACATATAGCATTAATATTGATTTCATCACCATTTTTTTTAGCATGACATAAAGAAACCTTTTTTAAATTAAAATATTCTTTTCCTAATTCATATGTTTTAGGGTGGATTTTATCATTTGATAAAACAATATCTAAATTAAAACTAATTTTTTCCATATATAATAATTTTAAATTAAAAAATAAAAGTTTTGCGTCTATAGCTCAGTAGGATAGAGCATGTGCCTCCTAAGCACAAGGTCAGAGGTTCAATTCCTCTTAGGCGCACCAAATTTACTTATCTTATTAAAATCCTCTTTCTAAAAGGGGATTTTTTAATTTATTTTAAAAAAAGATAATTTGTATTACTTGTTTAAATTTAAGTTTAATAGACACTAATATCTAAATAAAGTATCTAGTTTAATAAAAGATAACCATTAACTTTATTTTAATGGACCATATTACTGAACAAGTCATTTCTACCATTAATCAAACAAAAAATAAGCCATCAACTAGTATCATATATCTTTTTATATAGCTAATCCATTTGATCTTTTCTAATTTAAAATAATAATGATATCTACAATTGTTATATTCTTTCATAAAATCATTAAAAAGATCATGCAAAAGTTTAATTTATGTAGTTTTATTTAATTTGAAAAAGCTAATTTTTCTTTTTTCATAAAGTAAAAAATATTTTTTTGGTAAAAATACATATGGTCCTTCAAAAGTGAATTTTTTGAAGCGGACTTAAAATCACCTAACCTATATTATTTGGGTATTTTTTTATCTACTCCCAATTATAATTATAGGGGTTGTTCAAAAAGATAGGTTTTAAAACATAAAATTTTGCCTTTTGATATTTATTTTATATTTTCACCTTATCTATAACTAAAGTAAAAAAAACGAATTTTTTACAAAAATTTAGAAAAATTTAAAAAATAATAATTTTTAAAGATTTTAATTATAAACCTAGTTCTTTTTTAATAGTTGGACAGTTTTTAATTTGTTTAATATTTGTTTTTACTTTTGTCATTTCTACTTTTAATATTTTAATATCATTTTTCATTTCTTTTTGCTGTTCTTCAACATGATCTAGTCTAACTTCAATGTTATCTAACCGGCCATTGATATGTTTGATATCTTCTTTTACTTCTAACATTTCAGTTTTTAACTGCTTGATATCAGATTTCATTTCTTTAACTTCACTAGTTACATTTAATATTAATTCTCTGATTGTTGGTTGTTTATTCATTGTTTGCTTACTAAAATCTATATATACTTTGATTGATGCATCAGATTGTTCCATTGATGCTTCATTAATATTATATTGCTTCAGTAATTTTAAAATTTCATTTTTTGATATTTTTGACATATTTTCACCTCATATATAACTAAGGTAAAAAAATTTCAAATTTTTGCAAAAATTTAGAAAATTGCTTAAAAAAAGTAAATTTCAAACTATAAAGCTAATTCTTTTTAATAGTTGGATGATTATTATTCCACTAATGTTTATTATGTGAAATTTTCATATTTAATATTATATATTAATTGAATAATAGAAAGTTATATTTTAATACTATATTTTAATACTATAAATATTATAAATACCCAATATATTTATTATTTGATTCACATAATAAACATTTTGAGAAAACAAATAAAGAAATTATTATTTGAGCTTTATACGATGATGCAGAATCATCATATAAAAAAGCGATTGAAAAATATTTTAACAATCAAAATCTTAAAGTTTATTCTATTGGTATTAATAATGTTAAATTTCAAAAAAATAATAAGTATTTTTATAAGCGAATTGATTTATCATTAAATAATTTTAATTTAATTAATGAATTAAATACATTGCCTTTTCCAGACATAATATTAGCTTCACCTCCATGTGAAAGCTGAAGTGGAGCTGATTGCAATGGGAAGATGTTTAGATCTATTGATTCAAAAGGAAATTGAGTAGTAAAAAATAAAAAGTTTTATGATGAATATAACAAGAAATGTCATCCTGTAAAAACTAGATATTTTATTCAAAAGGAAAGAAGTAGATTAATTGGGGAATCTACTGCAGGTGCTACTATTGAAATTATTAAGCATTTTGATCCAACAATATGGATTATTGAAAATCCGCAAACATCTAAAATTTGAGAATTTCAAAAATATCATTGAGATTTTGAAGGTGAAGAAAACTTAACATATTACTCAAGCTATGATAAATCATTTTCACCTAAACCAACTATATTTAAAAGCAACTATAAATTTATTCTTAAAAATAAAAAAACAATAGGTAATAAAGAACACATGGCAAGAGGTTCTTATCGTAAGAGAAGTTCAATACCTGAAGCATTAATTAAAGAACTAATTGAGCAATGTTTTCAAAAAATGAAAGGAAAATAATGGAAGATATCATTAACAAAATTTTTGATTTATTTTTAAATGAAAAAACTTTTAGTAAATATGGAATAAAACATAGGGCTTGTTATTGAAAAATGGGTACTAGTTTTTTTAAAATATTTGATAGGTTATATGAAAACATTATCAATATTGATATTTCTAAACCAATGATTACTATTTATAATCTAGATAATAAAACCACACAAGGCAATAATGATTCTTATAAATTTACTATTGATAATATAAATGTTACACCATGTAAGGTTAGAGGATATGTTGCAAGCACTACCATACAACAATATATGAGATCAATAACAAGTTTTGGTTTAGGAATTGTTGAAAAAAAATTTAAAAACTATAATGATTTTGTTTTAAATCAAGGAGAGATTAAGTTAGCTCATAATATTAAATGATTATTAAATAAAAATAATAGAATAAATTTAATTAAAAAAGTTATAGTAGATTCTTTTTTTAGTAATATTGAGGATACACGAAATATTGCATATTCAATCATTATTGAGTTTTTATTATCACAAAATTTTGATTTTAAAACTCTTAAACTAGAAAATAGAATTTTTTATTGAAATAAAATGGTAGGCAAACAAAATCAGAAAGATAAAAAGTGTGCTGATTTAACAAACGATTTAAATGAAATTAAAGAAGATATATTTAAAAAAGGCACAAAAGCTACATATAAAGAAATAATAGATTGTTTAAAGAAAAATTATTCATCCATTTCTGATTTTATATGTGATATTTGGGAAGAATATATATCAAAATCATATGAAGATAATAAAACATATGAAAACATAAATAGTCAAATTGAAAAAACAAATATTATTTCACAAATAAATTCAGAAAGAAGTAAATTTAAAAAATGTATTTTTGATAATAGAAAACAATTAGGATTAATTAAAAATCAAAATGACTTATACACTGATTTAGTTGATTTTAAAAATAATTTAACAGATGATTTAGTAGCAAAATTTAATGAAGCAGAAGCAGCTCATATTTATGATATCTACCAAATTAAAAATGAAGCATTAAATATAGGTGAAAATGATAATGAAAAAAAGAATAAATTAATTAAATTAGCATCCAATCCAAATAATGGATTAATAATGAAGCATGAATATCATAAATCATTTGATAGAAATCAATGAACTTTTGATTCAAATGGTAATATGATTGTACCTTTTGAAAATCAAGAATATTTATTTAACATATTAGGACTTAAAAGAATTAAAATCAATGCTAAAGTTTTGACAAATGAAATGAAGAATCTTTTAACAAAAAGATAGTATTTATCATTTTATAATATGTTTATATATTAATCGTTCAATATGTTTTTTATTTTCAATAAATAATTTACTATTATTCATAGCATAATTTAATGCTTTGAATAAGTAAAAAACTGTTGGTTGTTTATATTTTTTTTCTTTTGTTTTATTGTCCTTATACCCATTAACAATTTGTTGATAATATTTTTCATTATTTCAACCCATATGTTCAATAAATTCTTCAATTGAAATACACAAGATATCTTTTCTTAACTCAATAAGAAAAGCTTTCACATCTGGTTCATAGCAAGCATCATTCAAACTCTTCTGGGGGGGTTAACATTTTAATATTCATATGATCATTATAATATTTAATAAAAATTATTATAAAAATCCAACTATGGTTGGTTATTTTTTTAATGATCTTAAATTAAAATCTCAAAGATTTTAATTATGACTAATAAACTAGATATTGGCAATAAAGCAATAAGAAAAGATCATTACCTAGAATTAATAAAATGAAAATATAAAGATAAAATTTTTTGAGCAAAAAAAAGAATCAAAGAATTTATAAAAGAATGTGAAAAAGATAAAATTCCAGAAATTACCATCTCATTTTCAGGTGGTAAGGATTCTACAGTCCTATTAGACTTAGTTTTAAAAGTACATAAAGAATTAAAAAGTAATATCCCGCTTGTTCCAATATATGCAGCAGAAGTTACATTTCCTAGTACTTTTAAATATATTAAAGAGACTGTAAGGAATTATCAAAGTCAATTTCCTTTATTAAAGAATGAATATATTGCAATGCCAAGGAAAACTTGAAATGAAATTTTAAGTGAGAATGGATATCCTATTTTTAGCAAACAGGTATCGACTTTAATCAATCGGGTAAAGAAAAATAAAACTCAAAATAGTTTAACAAAATGATTCTTTGGCATTGATCGAAAAAAAACTTCTACTTCAAGATATATGTTAGCTAGAAATAGATTATTTTTATTAGATGATAATATGTTAAATAATTGAGATCAGCTAATTAGAAAAGATAAAGAGATGAAAGCATATTTTAAAAAATATAATGATCCTTATTTTTTTAGTGAAAAGTGTTGTGATTTTATTAAAGGTAATTTAAAACATGATAATCGTCCATCATTTATTGGAACCATGGCCCAAGAATCTGAATTAAGAAAAAAATCATGAATCAATGATGGATGTAATATTTATTCTAGTAAGAAAAAGAAATCACGACCATTATCAATTTGAAGTGAAAATGATATTTGACAATATCTTAAAGAAAATAAAATCAAAGTAAATGAAGCTTATAACTTTGATATCAATAAAGACTTAGATAAACAGAATCTAAGATTTACTAGACTTGGCTGTTGTTCTTGTCCATATGGTTCATATATTGAACAAAAGAAATTAGATATATTAGAAAAAAGAAGAAAAAACAATCAAGATAGTAACATTAAAATAAATGAATATATGTTATTAAATCGGTTTGAAAAATTAAAAAAGGATTATCCCAATCAATATAATGGTCAAATTATTTTTAATGGTATGTATAAAGTCTTAATAGATATGGGCATAAAAATTAGAAATGATGAACTTTATATGAAATTATTTAAAAAAAGACATAAGCAAATTAATGAATGATATAGTCAAGCACATTTTAGAAACAATATCTTAAGAATTATGTGTCAGATAGAAAACCCTGGTGATTATAAAAAGAAGGGCAAATCTTATGTTTGAAAATATAGCCCTAATGATTTCAAACAAGCAATGGAATTCTTTGGTCTTGAAACTATTAAAAAAAATGAAATTGCTAAGATTAGAAAAAAAATTAAAGAAGAATACCAAGCTAAACTATAGTTGGTTATTTTTTGATCATCATTTATATAAAATGATCAAGTTAAAAAATAGGTAAGAATATGACAGAAATAAAAGCAACTTATTCATTAATACAAGGATATAAATACTCTACGACTAATCACTATTTAGCTTTAAGTGAATTTATTGATAATTCTATATCAAGTTATTTAGAAAACAACGGAAATGATATTGATGGATTAATAATTAAAATTGAATTTAATGAAGAAGATAAAGATGATGTAAAAATTATTATTTCAGATAATGCAGGTGGCATGGATAGTAAAGGATTAGAAAAAGCTATGCAACCAAATGATCGAACTGGTAAAGGAGATAATAAGTATAACCAATATGGTGTTGGTATGAAACTTGGTATTTTTTATCATGGGGCAAATTGTACTATTTATTCAAAAAAGAAAAAGGAAAAAGAATACAAATTAGAATTATTTACTTTTGATAAAGAAAAATTTAATCAAAATGTGGAGGTTAATGCAGAAAAAAGTAATGATAATGCTATTCATTATGATTCAGGGACAACTATTATTATCTCAAAAGTTTATAATGAGAATAATATCAATAGAAACCCATTAAGAAAACCTAAACAGTTTGAAATCATTAAAGATGCTTTATGTTGAAGATACGGAAGATTAATAAAACGAGGTTTACAAATTAAATTAATAGCTAGGAGTTATGAGGAAAAAAATAATAAAGAAGAAATAATAAGACAATTTAATAAAATTAAACCTTTTAAAGCATCTCAATTGTTTGTAGTATCTAAGAAATCTAGTAAAAAAGATTCACAATTAACTATTGAACAAAAAAGAGCGAAATATCAGGAATGTTTAATATCATTAAAAAGTGATATATTAAAGAAAAATGTTGAAAAAAAGTCAGAAGTAGATTTTGAACTATTACAAGAAGCTTTTGATAAATTAGAAAATAATGAAGATGTTTTTTTTGAAAAAGAAATTGAAGTAAATAATAAAAAAACTATTATTAAGTTTGGAATCATAGACAATACTTTAAAACCATTAGCAGAATGATCAGGATTAAGTATCTATCATTTAGATAGAGCTATTATTCATGGTCCTAATGATCGAAGTGTAGATTTAAATGATAAGAAAAGTACAATGACTTTTATTAATTCAAAGATTAATGAAATTATTGCAAGATATCGTCATTATTATGGTGAATTAGATTTAACAGACATTGAAAATCCAGATCAAAATAAATCATCTTTTTTATGATCATTGCATGGTGAAGAAGATGTTACCAAATTTTTGGAAAAAGTTTTTTGAAGTTTAAAACCAATAGTTGAAATTATTATTAAAATTAATGACATCACTTCATCATCTAAACAAACATCTGATTCAAATAAAAAGGTTACAAAAGGATTAGGTGAAAAACTTCGTAATTTAACCTTTGAATCAATTGAAGATGGGAATGAAATTTATACTAAAACAGAAACAAATATTTTTGGTGGAAAATGTACAATAAGAATTTTTGAAGATAATAAATGTGATAGAGACTTTATTACCACTAGAGTAACAAGGGATGATGAAAATAATAAAAAGATTTTAGATATCACAATTAAAACCGAACATTTATTTTGAAAACCATTAATTGCTAAAGATGAAAATAAATCAGAAATTATTTATCCAGTTGCTCTTATTATTGGTATCTCTCAAATAATAGTTGATGATCAAAATACTAGAGATGCATACAATCCAAATAAAAGCAAAAAATATACTGAAATAATTCAAGATATTATGAATGATTGAATGAAATAATTATGGAAAAATGAAGAATAATTAATTGTCATAATTTACAAGATAATTTTAATATTAACAATATTAAAAATGTTTTTAATAATAATGTAGATAAAGAAATAGTATTATGTACAGGACAAGTCCAATCAGGTAAAACTAAAAATATTTTTGCTTGTGTTGATGAAGCTTTATTAAAATTAGATTTTCATATTGCAATTATATTTGCTGGTACTAATAATGATTTATATAATCAAACTGAAGATAGATTATTAGGCCAAAAGAAAGAACAATATGAATATATCTTTAAGAATAATTTAAAAAATAGAAATTATAAAGAAGGTAGAAAGTATGTTATTTCAATTTTAAAAAATTGTAAGGGACTTGAGGATACACTTGAATTTATTTATAGTATAGATCTTAAAAATTTAAAAGTATTAATTATTGATGATGAAGCAGATTATGCATCAGTAAATATTAGTAGAGATAAAAAATCAAAAATTTATGAAAAAATATGTGAACTATACAACAAGATCTATAAAGGCAAATTATTACAAGTAACTGCTACTCCTTTTGCGAATATTATTTCTAATAAATCATTAGAATTAAAAGCTAATAGAGTTGTATGCTGAAGCACTTATGATGATTATTTTGGTTTAGTTAAATTTGATGAATTAAAAAAGGATAAATATAAGATTGTTCCATCTAAAAAGGAAACAAAGGAAAATTATAAATCAATTGAAGAAACTATTTTTTACTTTATATCAACGATTATTAATAATTATGATTTTCTTGGATTAAAAAGTAATTTTCAAGAATTATCATGTTTAATAAATATTGATGATGATACAACTTGACATGATGAAATATCTAAGAATATTGATAAAATTGTGCATGATTTATATTATTATGGTAGTGAGAAATTTTATAATGATTATATAGATAAAAGTATTAATTGAAATGATTATAATAATTTATTAAAAGATTTAATATCAAAAAAATTAACATGTATTACATTTAATGGGAATAATAATAGGATAAACAAAAAACAATTTAATATTTATGTAAGTGGTATTAAAGCTTCAAGAGGATTTACTTTTAAAAATTTAATATGTGAATTGATTTTGAATAGTCCAGAAAATAGAATAGCAATTGATGTGTTATTGCAAAGAGCAAGATGGTTTGGTGATAGAAAAGCTATTATAGACTATATGAAGGTTTTTATGAATCAATGAATTTATAACGGCTTAAATGAAGCCATTGATTATGTAAATTTATTAACTGTTGGTAATCATGATATTGATTCTCTTTACAATAAAATTTTAGATCTAGATAGAATCAAGCAAATTGTTAAATCAACAAATAAGGAGTAAATTATGGAAAAACAACAAATTATTACACCAGTATTTAATGAAAATGAAATGGGAATTGGAATAGATGAAGATACTAAAAAATTAATTAATTTAGGCGATATTAAGAAAATTAATTACCCTAATTTTAAATATGAAGGAATTACTCAAATTCAAGAAGATGAATCAAAAAGAATTAAGAAAGTTCATTTCATTAGAATTGCAAATATTCCCAAAAATTTAATTAGGGAAATAGCTAATACTATTAATGATTGATTAAATCATCAAAATTTATCTGCTAATGAAGCATTTAATAAAATTTTAGATTATTTTAAAAAGGTGGAATTTAAAAAAAGAATAGTAGAAAAAATATGCGGTGATATCGGTGAGGCATTCTTTATTATTAAAGCATTAGAAAATAATATTAATAGTGTATCTTCTAGTTTAAGAAGAAATGATAATGATTTATATGATTTTCATTTTAATAATTTAGATGTTGAAATAAAAAGTTCTTCACTTGAAAAAAATCAATTTATTATGACTCATGAACAATTAGAACAATCCAAAAATAAGAAAATTGTTATAGTCAAGTTTAAGAAAATAAAAGGAGAAAAAAATATTTTAGACTTATATGACATAATAAATGAAAAACTAAATGGTCACCTACCAGATTTATTAAAAGAAAAATATGCAGAATGAAAAGAAATTAATGCTTGTTCAAATGATGAAAGTATTAATGACATTATAAATGACTATACAGTTAATTTAGATTTAGTTAAGATTGCCTTATTTAAAGATAATAATTTACCAGATATTGAAATAATTGATAAGAGAGCATTAAAAAAGATTAAGTACTATATTGATTGTAGTGATTCACAATTAGAAAAAATTGATAAGCTTTGACAATCAATAAAACAACTTTAAAATAATTATTTTTTACTAAAATGTTAAATTTTTAACAAAATAGTAATACTAAAATGTTAATTTTTTAACAAAATAGTACGAAATTAAGCATGTAGAAGCTTTATTCATATAGAAAATTAAAGTTTAAAGTTAATCTGACAAATATTTATTTCTTTTTATATTTAAAAGATAAATACATTTATATTAACTTCTTAGATAAAGTACATTTGTTATCAACATTATCAAAGATTGCTTCATACCATAATTATGGTTTATTATTCCATATTTTAAAAACAACCTTTATATATTTTTAAATTTTATATTTTATAATCAATGTATGTATCAATTAAACAAAAACTATTTTCCTTATTTTCAATATCAAAAAGCACAAACCAATAAATCAAAAGGTATTATTTTCTTTATTCATGGATATGCAGTTAATAGTGATTATCATAATGACTTTAGTAATCAATTAACTAATTATGATTATTATGCAGTTGAACTTCCAGGACATGGAATTACTCCAATTAACAAAAAATACAAATTCAATACTTTTGGATTTGCTCAAGCTATTGTTGATTTAATAAATAAATTAGACTTAAAAAACATAATTTTAATAGGACATTCTATGGGTGGAGGTATTGCTATCATAGTTAGTCATTTGATTAAATCAAGGATTAAAAAGATGATCTTAGTTACACCAATGAATTCAAAAGGAACAACTAATTTTATTAACTTTTTATTTAGATTTAATCCTAAAACTATTAAACAAGCAGATCGCTTTTATCAAATAATACTTGATACTAATAATGAAACTAGTTTAGCTAAAATAAGTGATCAGGATAAGTTGAATTTAATTAATTATCATATTAAGCATAAGAAAGTTTTTAGAAAATTGAAATATCATTTATTTTCATTAAAAAACTTATTAACAATGTTAAAGTATGAAAAAGATATTAATGTTGAAACACTTTTAATTGTTGGTACTAATGATGGATGTATTAATCACTCAAAAACAATTAAAAATTTAACAACAAAAAATAAAAATATTAAAACATATGCTTTTACTAATGCTGGTCATGTTCCGTTTTTTGAACATCCTCAAAAATATTATGAAATCATAATGCAATTTATAAATAACAATTAAACTTTTTTTATTTTTAAGTATTCTTTAATAAAATCACTCATAATTGTTTTCGCTTCTTGTCATGGTTTAGCATCGTATAAATCAATCCCTAAAATCTTAATAGTCTCGATCGGATTCATTGATGTACCTGACGACAAAAACTTTTTGTACAATTCAAGAAAACCTTTTTCTTTATTAATAATTCTTTTAGCGACTATACAGGCAACAACTTGACCAATAGCATATTTATAAACATAAAAGTTACCTGCATAAAAATGTGGAATCCTTAGTGGTGTAACTAATGAAAATAGATAAGGTTCTTTTTCATATTTCTTAGGATCTTTTACTCCCATATATTCAATCATTAAATCTAAATAAGTTTTAGCAATGAAATCATAAGTTAATGATTCATTATTATTAATTTTTTCATTAGCAATTCATTCAAAATTACTAAAAATAATTTGTCTAGTAGTGGTAGCAAAAAAACCACTAATTAATTCATCAAGGATAAACAATCTCATTTTCTCATCATTTTGATATTTTTCTAATAAATAATAATTTAATAACATTTCATTAGTTATTGATGCAATTTCTGCACAAAAAATGGTTATAGAAGCATATATTTTTTGTTGTTTTGAATAGTAATATGAATTCATTGAATGACCCATTTCATGAACCAATGTAAAGATTGAAGATAATGTTTTATCGTAATTCATTAAAATGTAAAACTTATCTAAACCTTTAGTACCTCCAATTGAATAAGCACCAGAATATTTATTATTTTTGGGTAATCAAGAAATTCAACGTTTATCAAATGCTTTTTGTACATTATGTAAGTATTCTTTGCCCATTGGTGCAAGTGCTACTATAGCTATTTTTTTTGCTTCTTCAATACTATATGTTTTTTTAATTTTTACTAAATCTACATTTGTATCTCATGGTTCAATTTCTTTTATTTTTAATAATTGACAAAGTAATGTTTTTCGATGTTCACTAAATTTTTTATAAATATCTTTATATTCTTTTACTTGTTTATAAATATGTGGAATTAGTTTAATATCTATTTCATCGGCAAAACATGTAGAGGATACATAATCTTTAAACTTTCTAATTTTTGCATGAGTGTTTAAAGATAAATAGTTATTATATAAAGCATATGTCAAAGTATTTTTAAAATTATAAAAAGCTTTATTAAAACTAATTCAGGAAGTTTTTCTTAATTGACGATCAAATGATTTCATATTAACAATTGCATCAACTTGTTTATTAATTTTATGAACCTTTTTCTTACTATCAAATGCATCATCAAATTTTATTTCAGAATCAATGATTGAAGAAAACATGTTTTCCACACCATCCTCAGTTACTGCTAACTTAGAAAGTAATTCTTCACATTCATTGCTTAAATTATGTTTTTTAAATTTTAAAATATTATCAAAACTTCTTTGATATTCCTTTAAATCATCATGTTTTAAATACTCTTTTACTTTATTCTCATTTTGGTAAATACGATTTTCATAATCTGACATTTTAGTTGAATATTGATTAGATAAAATACTCAATTCTTGTGAAAGAGCGATTCATTTTTGATCAGCTAAATTCTCATTATTTTTATTTGATGTATAGTTGAATAAATGGTTTCCAATAATTTTAACTTCTTCATTTAAAGTTAATCATTTTTTAAAATTACCAAAAGTTTTAAAAATATCTGGATATGCTTTTAAAATAGTTTCCATTTTATTAGATCATTTTTTAACTAATGATTCAATTGTTTGATTTTTTAATAGATATTCTAAATCTCATTCATACTTTTTATCAATATTGTTATTTTCTTTTTTCATTTGCTACTCCTATTATATTTAAAAATAATTCTCTTTCATTTATATTAGCTTTAACAAAACCAGTACCAGATATAAAATAATCTGCATAATCAATTACTTTTTCAATTGTATTTAAATTGATACCACCATCTACTTCAATAATATATGATAAATTATGTTTCTGACGATATTCAAATAAAAACTTTAAGTTTTCAACTGCTTCATTTAAAAAGGCTTGTCCGCCTTTCCCTGGTTCCACTGTCATAAATGTAATAATCTTACATTTAGATAGAAAATCAAGATACTCATCTGGTTTAGCAAAAGGTTTTATTGCAATCCCTTGTTTAATTCCTGCATTACTTATAAGATTTAATAATTGTATAGTTTTTTCTTTATTAATAGTTTCATATTGAAATGTTAAAGTAGAAATTTTATTAATCAACAGCAAGTCATTTATAAATTTACTAGGATCTTTTGCCATTACATGTACATTGACATAAAAACCCTTTTCTAATATTGGAAAAATATGTTCTAAATAATATGGTTGTTTAGTTTGTGCATAATTAGGATCAATAATGTCATAATGAATAGTATCAATACCAATTTTTTGGTATTCTAAAAGTTGCTCATTAATATTAGGAAAATCAAATGCTAGCAATGAAGGTTCTAATTTTTTATTAATCATGATTAATCACTTCTTCAACAAAATTAGCTATTGCACAAGAATCATTATCTCCTATAACATGTTTTGCAATTGCTTTTAATTCATCCCGAGCATTACCCATAGCAACACCATTGCCAACATGCTTAATCATTAAATAATCATTATTGGAATCACCAAAAGCATAGGTATTTTCATTATCATAACCTAATAATGCTTGTATTTTTTTAACAGCATTGTATTTATTAATATTTAAAGGATCACAATCTAAGTAATTTTTAGATGTCTCTGTAATTGTACACATTTGTTTTTTTTCAAATTTTTCTCTTAATGGTGGGATATGCTCAAGGACATATTTTTTTTCACATTTAATAGCAATATGTAAAACAATATCAGATTCTAAAGTGTGTTTATATTGTTCTCAATCATCATAAATAGGTAATTTACTAGCACTAAAAAAGTTTGGGTCATCAACTTCTTTATATGGATCATTTCCAAAATACACACGATAAAAATTTCTTTCATTTGATCATTGTAATTCTCGCTTTAAGGACTGAGCAATCCTAACAATTTCTTGAATTACTTTTTGATCTAATGGTTGGGATAAAATATCAATTTTTTTATTAACCACATCATTAATAATGCCACCATTAATAGTAATTGCATATTTAATCTTTGGAAATAATTTTAGTTCATCAGTAATTTGACAAAAATTACGTCCTGTTGCAAAAACTACATCATGACCTTGGGCCATTGCCTTGTTTAAAATATCAACTGTTGCCTTGTTAATGGTTCTTTTACTATTTAATAGTGTACCATCCATATCAAACACAAATAATTTTTTATTCATATATTAATATTTTTTTTGTTTCTTTCGAGCTAGTTTTTGTTTTTCCATTCTTCTTAATCCTGGACGAAGATAATATTCATGTTTTCTAAAATCTCTTCTAGTTTCATTAGCAATGCGTTTAAAACGCTTAATAGCTAACTCAAGTTCACCATCTACAATAATTGTTCTAGACATTAATATCACCCCCTTTAAAACAAACTACTCATATGATAGCATAATTTTATGAATTATGTATTTTTATAACCAAGACTATTAATAATATATTCATTATTTCTTCAATCTTTTTGAACTTTAACAAATAATTTTAAATTAATTTTACAATCAAAAATTTCTAGCAATTTCTTCCGAGCATCAATTCCTATTTTTTTAATCATTACTCCTTGTTTACCAATAACTATTGGTTTTTGACTTTCTTTTTCCACAAAAATCTCAGCATCTATTTCTAAGAGATTTTTTTCTTTATTATATGAAAATTGATTTAAATTAACACCAATTGCATAAGGCAATTCTTTTTCTAAAATATTAATACAACTTAGTCGAATAATTTCTTGACTAATAAACTCATCACCAGGTTCTTTAAAAATTGTTAAATCTAAATCTTCATTATCACAACTATCTTTCATTAATTGAATTAATTCATCAATATTATTATTGTTAAGAGCAGATAAATAAATAATGTGATCAAAATGATATTGTTTTAACACTATTTCATCTTCTGGACTTAACTTACTTTTTTTATCTATTTTATTAATGATTAAAACTTTTTTATTAATATTAAAATTTTGCATATTTTTCAATACTATTTCATCTTCTTTATCAAAATGTCTAGTATTATCAAAAATAAAATAAGCATTTGTTGCACATTTAAAAGCCTTATTTATTTGTTGATTAAGAAATTTATCTAATTTATTATTTGGTAAATGAAAACCAGGTGTATCAATAAGAGCAATTTGCTTATTTTTATCTAGATCAATAATTGTATATGAATTAACTCGTGTTGTTTGTGGTTTTTTTGAGGTAATTGCAAAATCCTTTTTTTGTAGGGCATTAAATAATGTTGATTTACCAACATTTGGTTTTCCAAATAAAACAATAATTGATTTTTTAATACCCATATTTTGCAATTTCAATAATTCTTGGAATAAATACTAATAAAGAGATTGAAATTGATGCTAATGCTACTACCATAGTTGCAGCAGCAGAAATATCCTTAACCTTCTTAGCATTCAGGTTGTACTTAAAAGAAATAATATCAACAATATTTTCAATGGCAGTATTAATTAATTCTAAGGTAACAACCAAAGCAATTGTTAATACAATTACAGGCCATTGTGTAACACTTAATTTAATGGCTGCTGAAAAAACCAAAACAAGAATAGAAACAAATGTATGAATTAACATTGATTTTTCTTCTCTAAAAGCAATGTAAAATCCATAAAAAGCATAATAGAATTTTCTTAACCAATAAAAATTACTACTTATTTTTGCCATCTTTATTAATCGACCCTAATTTTAGTATCTTTTCTTGAAGTGTAAACATAACTTCTTGTTCTTTTTTATTGTTATGATTATAACCTAAAATATGCAATAAACCATGAATAAATAACAAGCATACTTCATAAAACAACGAATGTTGATTTTTTTTAGCATTTTTTTTAGCAAAAGCAACACAAATGTAGATATCACCAATAAGATACTTATCTTGTTGATTTTCTAAAAAACTAAATGAAATCACATCTGTAACTTTATTTTGATTTCTTCATTCCTTATTGATTTTTTTTATTTCCCTTTTAGTTACTAAAGAAATCGAAAATGGTTGTTGCTTTTTTTTGGTTATTTTAAAAGTAATGTTAGCTAATAGAGAAAAAAAAGGCTCTCAATTCTGATGTACAGTAATTGTTTGATAATCACCAAAATACATTAGATTTTGAGTTATTTGATTAGATTTATTTATTTTATTGTTTGTCATTATTTATTATCCGATGCATTTCTTCAACTAAATTATAATCTTCTCAATTTGGTAGGTCTGCAGCATTAGGTTTAGGTATAGAAATAAACAAATCAGCTGCTTCTCAACTTTTTTTATCATTTGATTCTTCGTATACCCCTCAACAAATCCCTAAAATTTTATATTCATCCCTATTTTTTAATTTTGCTATTAGCATTGAGCCACTAGAACCAGAACCAATATTTAAATCATCAATTAAAATTTGATTTGAAATGTTTTTAAACACTTCCCTTTTTCCATCTAACATAAAATTAATATCATCTCTAAATAAAAATTGTTTATCCATTATTATAGAAGAAGAAATTTTGAAATGATCATCTTTGATTGGTATAGAATAACCTTTTCATTTTAACTTATTATTAATATATGGAAAACCACCTACATAAAATGACTCAATATCATTTTTTAATGTTGCTAAATCATTAAATTCTATTAGCGAAATTTGCCCATTTTTATCATTTTCATAAATATTATTCATAAATTGATAAAGATTTTGGTTATCATTTGTAATATCTAATCTTAGGATTGCAAGGTCATGTAACCAATTTTTTAAATATCATTGGTTATCATTTTCATTTTTAATAAAAGGACTAGGAACATTATTAGGATCATTATAATTATTATGAATATAATTTTCTTCTATTTTATATTTATTATCATCATCTTGTCCAGCAAATATTTTTAGGATTTTAATATTTTCTTTTTGTACAAACTCTCTTTCATCGACATTTAATCCATGTTGGATTTGTGGTTTTTTTGCATCAAAATAGCTTAAAAACAAGCAATCAAAATTATTATTTAGTGAGTAACTATAATCTATATTTTGTTTTTGCTGATTAGTTGTTGCATTTATAAAATTAGAAACTACATGAACATTAGTAGCCAGATAACACTTTAATGTTCCATTTTCAGACTTTACTCCATTTGGAATAACTCAAGATGTACCATATGTTCCATGGTATTGAAATGAACCTTCTTTTTTAGCAAAAAACAATGATAGTGTTCTTGACTTTATAACTTTTTCAGCACTAGCATCTAGTTTTTGATATTGAGATATATATTCATTAGTTTTTGTTGATATTAAGTTAAAAGAAAGAATAACACCAATAATAATAGTGAAGCTAATAAAGATAAATCAAAAACTGAAAAAACCTAATAAAAAAGTTTTTGAAATATATTTTTGCTTTGGTCTCATATTTATCTATTATTTTATTATATTAATTAACATTAGTGTAAATTTTATGATGTATAATAAATTTTGAAATTAAATAATATTTTAATTAAATTTTTTAATTAACTTAGGATTTATGACTAATAAAAAAGTACATATTGGTTTAGATTTAGGAATAGCTAGTGTAGGTTGATCAATAGTAGATGAAAATCAAGTAATTATTGCTCAAGGTTCACATCTTTTTGATCAATTAACCGATCCTAAAACTAACACCAAATATGGAGAAGGAATTAGGGGTTTAACCAGAAGAACAAGAAGAACATTAAGCAGAAGAAGACAAAGAAAATTAGACTTCTTAAATATGATTGATCAATATAATGATAACAACCAATACAAATTATTAAAAACAGGAAAGTTATCTAAACTATTTAAAAATGAATATCAAGCAATTTTTGGATTTACAAAAGAATATTCTTCTACATCTTTCTTGTTGAATGATATTAATAAATATGATGTTTATAAAATATGAAAAGAAGGATTCGATAGGGAATTAAATCCCAAGGAATTATTTGCATTTTTATATTTTAAATTATCTATGCGTGGTAGCTTTCATATTAATGATAAAACTATAGAAAGTTCAAGTTATGATACTTCATTATTAAAAAAACATTTTCAAGATAAAATTCTATTGAATGTAGGTAAATATCGTAGTAGTACGAATAGCGATGAACCATTTGGAATTTATAATAATTGAAATGATATAGAATACATATTAAAAAAATGTCAATATGTTAGTTCACAATTTATTAATGATTATAAGAATATATTTATGCGTCATCGTGAATTTTCGAAAGGTCCAGGAAGCTATAAATTAGGAAAATATCAATCACCATGAGGAATTCAAGCAAATGATAAAAATAATCCTACTAAACCAAAATATGAAAATTTATGAGATAGTAAAATTGGATTTTGTAACATTTCTTTATACAACTGTGGTGGAAATTATGAAAAAACTGAAAAGAAATTAAATAATTTTTTCTTTCTTGGATCTTTATCAAATTTAATATCTCAATTAATTTATTTAAAAATAGGTGAAAAAGATAATAAAGAATATATTAATCAAATAATTGAAATGGTTAACTATTACATTTTAAAACATGAAAATATTACTAAGAAAAGAATCAAAGATTATTTTAAAACAAAAGGAATTGGAAATATTGATAATATTAAGGGTTTTCCAACAACAAAAGATAAATTAGATTCTAATTTTGAGAGTTTAGATAAAATAACACAATATTTTGAAAAAGAAAAACCCATTATTAGAAAGAAGGATTTTAATATTCAATTAGATTGACAAAAACTATATGAATTAGAAAATATTAGATTCATTATAGCTTCTAAATATTTTGAAAAGGCTACTGAAAAGGATAATATTCAAAATAAGGATCTAAGAGGTTCTAAACAGGAGTTAGAAGAAATAATTAAACAAAAAAATAATCAAGCAATTTTTGATTATTTTAATGTTGATATAGATGCATTTTTAAACTTTAATAAAATTAAAGAAACTGATTTTAATGGTACATACAATTATGGAAAAACTTCCTATTATGATTATATAGATAATTTCTTCAGAAATCCAAGTCAAACTAAAGGGTTTAGTGTACATTATAAAAACGAAATATTTGAAAGTAAAAAATATATTTATCAATTTTCAAAAAATAATTCAAATTATTTACCAGAAAAATTGTTTGATAAGATGGATTTTATTTCACCAAATGTTAAGAATACTTTGCTTGAAACCATTAGAGTTTTAAATAGAATATTAAGACAATATATTTATAAATCAAATCTAAAAGTTGAATCAATTATGCTAGAGTCAACTAGTGACGATAATAAAAATACATTTTCTTTATATAGTGAACAAAAGAAAAAAGATATTGTTCAAGAACAAAATTGATATAAGAAGAGAAGAAAAGATGCAGAATTATTTTGCAAAGACAAATCTATTCCATTAGAAGGCAAAAATTGAAAAAAAGTTGCTTTATGAAAAGAGCAAGATGAGTGTGATTTATATACTGGTAAGAAGATATCAGAAAACGAAATAATTGAATGTCAAATAGATCATATAATCCCAGAAAGCAAAAGCTTCAATACTAAGTTAGAAAATTTAATATTAACTAAAGATAATAATTGAAAGTCAAATAAAGTTCCAATGGAATTTGCAACTACACAAATTATAGAATTATGGGATAAGTTGTATAAAATTGATGAAAAATCAAATAAAAAAGATTTTGAAACTAAATATAAAGAACTTAAATTAAAAAATTTAAAAACAACAAGAGAAGATTTAAATAAGATAAATTTTATTAATCGTAATTTATCAGAAACAACTTATGCTATTTCTAAATTTATTGACGCATTAAGATTTTATAAAGAGCAATATTTATTAAATGAACGAATTGATGATATTAAAGACGAAAACAATAAGATCTCTTTATTAAAAGACATGCAAATAAGATCTATTAATGGATATTATTCTCAAAAACTTAGAAAGCTTTTTGGACTAGATAAAAAAGATAGAGAAATGTCTAATCATCACTCTCATGATGCATCACTAATTGCTATCTTTTCCTCATTTGAAAAAATTAACAAATTTTACAATTTTCAATTATCTAAAACAGCTCAAGATTATAATATTGAGAATAGACAAAAGGATAAAGAAAATGATAACAATGAATTTCAATTTTCCCCATATCTTTATTTAAAATCACATAAGCATGATTTGAAATTAGAAAATATAGCAGAAACTATAGATAAAACAAAATGTATTTTTTCTTTTAAAAAAGTAACTATTCTACCTAAAAGAAAGAAATGAGATAGCATGGATATTAATGAACAATTTAAATATCTTGAAAGCATTAAACCAAAAAAATTATTTAATGAAGAACAACTTACATCATATATTGTTGATAATCAAGGTAATTGTAGACAAAAATCATATTATAGTTTGATAACAGGTGATGAAGGCAAAATTTGAGATTTATTTATATTTATTAAAAAACAATTATTAGAAAAATTTAATAATGACGAAAGCAAAATAAGAGATATTGATTTTAATGAATTTAATAGTGATAAATTTTTTTATGATTTTATTAGTTCGAGAGAAATAATATATAAATTATATTCACTTGTTAAAAATGAAATTAGAGATGATATAGCCGAATTGGGTAAAGAAGAACTTAAGGATATAAAAAAGAAAAATATTTTTAGTAATTATCTAAACAATATTTTTATAAATAATCAATTAGATGGAGTATTTGATCCAAGATTAAATAGAACTTTAAATAAAGAGTTTGACAAAATATATATTGATAAATTATGTAAAGATTATATTCCTATAATTCAAAACAATAGATTACAACTTATTTCTAAGATTAGAATTATTACAAAGTTATTTGATCCAAATTGAAAATTATCTAATAAGAAACTTTCTAAAAATAATATTTTTATGAAGAACAATGAAATAAAAACAACTAATAATCCTGAAAGATTTTTAAAAAACACAACTTATGTTGGTGCAAATCATAAAGCATATATTTTATTAAAGTATAAAAATAATAATGATAAGGAAATTATAAATTACTTTGTCATTGACCAATTCAATAAAATAATAGCAGAACCAAAAAATTCAAAAAAAGTTTTACTAATTGATAAAAATAAATGATATAAAATAGATAATGATATTTACAAAATATCTTATCTTCATCCATATAATCATAATTTTACAATCGAATGTATTAACAATAAAAATAAAAAACCAATAACTAAAACATTATCAGGTTTTATAAAAAGTAAAGACTTGATAGAAAAAAATATATATAAAATTATTTGTAAACAAAATAAAGAAATTTAATTTTTTAATATAATAAGAGTAGTAAATTTAAGTACTGAATTTGCCTTACCAAAAACTTTTACTTGATCATTACATCTGCATGGCAGGTTTTTGGTTAGTACTAAATTTATGTAAACTTTTAAGAACGCATCATTAACTTGGTGCGTTTTTATATATAAAAAAATGGTAGAGTCCAAATGGATACTACCATGTAAGTTGGGACTAGCCCGTATCTTTAGTTAATACTAAACTTATGTAAACTTGGTGATTAACACCTTTTTAATAATATCACAAAAAGTTCAATAATTTTATATAATGAAATTGTAAATTTAAGTACTGAATTTACCTTACCAAAAACGATCATATTGATAAAAATGGTGATGGTAGTGTTTTTGGTTAGTACTAAATTTATGTAAACTTTTAAGAACGCATCATTAACTTGGTGCGTTTTTATATATAAAAAAATGGTAGAGTCCAAATGGATACTA
>CAJGBT010000011.1 GCA_904501665.1 uncultured Bacilli bacterium
AATTGAGGAGGTTTTTATACTACTCATAGTTCTGTTGATACTAATTCAATTGCTTTATTTAGAATTTATAAGGAATGTGATATATAAATTCTTATAGTTATCTATGAATAAAAAAATATTTATAAATTTAAGTAAGTATATATTGTTTGAGATAGATTTTAATTCCATTTTAAAAAGTGCTTTTTTAATTAAATCTAACTAAATAAACTTCAAATACCTTAAAAGAATACAAAAAAAGTTAAGTGGACTTAGTCTAGCAGATTACAAAATAAATATGTTATAAATTAAGTATCCCAATTTTATGTATATGTGTAATAAAAGTTCAATAATATTTTTATAATTTATAATTATAAATTATAAATTAATCATATTTTTCAGAGATAAAATTTAAAATTTCATTTGTGAATTTTCCTAATTCTTCAAACATAGGTATATGACCTGATTTTTCAAAAATTATAACTTTTACATTTTTAGCATGTGCTGTGATATTCATCTTAGTAGTTAAAGGATTAATACATTTATCATATTTTCCTAGCATTAATAACATTTGTTTATTTTTTAAACTATATTCAGATTTAGTTAAATCAATAATATTTTTTAAAGATGCCATTTTCATTTTTAAAATTCTTAATCATTTAACATTTTTAACATTTATTGAGATTAAGTGATTAATAATAAATTTTGCTCAGGGATCATTGATTCAATTCTTATCATGCATAACAATTTGATAAAACTTTTTAATTTGTTTTTCATTTTTAGGATTGAAATTAAATAAAAAATCATAAATATTTGTTGTACCAAAACTGTTCATTGGACAAACAAGAATTAGACTTTTTATCCTTTCACTAATCATATTATTAACCATCATGGCAACTCCACCACCCATAGAATGTCCAATTAAATGAATATTATTCAAATCTAATTTTTCTATTAATTTTTTAGTCATTTTTGCAAATTGGATTGGGCATAAATCATTTTTATCATTTACTGGTGTAATTCCATGTCCAGGCAATTCAATTGCATAATAATCATAATCATCAATTTGATTAGCAAAACAATCATTGTATGAACTATCAAAAGCATATCCATGAATAAAGAAAAAAGTCCCTTTAGATTTACCTTTAGCTTTTTTATAACTAAAATATGGATAATAATCTTTATTAATTTGAATTTCATCATCACCAAAAATTTTTGTTTCCCGTAAAGTCATTTATAAAACTCCAAGAATATATTTTACTTTTTATTTGCTAATATGATTATTATTTTTAATAATTATTTTTTCTTGACATAAGATTAAATCAATTAATGATTGTATTTCATTAATATTTTTAATTTTAAATTTTGAATATTTTTGAATCATTTTTTGAATATAACTGATAATTTCATTAAACTTAATATCACCATTTTTAAATTTTTCAATTGCAATTTCATTAGCAACATTAATAATAATTCCTAGATTATTATTTTTATCATTTATTATCTCATATGCCCATTGAATTGGTTTTCATTTTTTACAATCAATTTCCTGAAATTCTAAATTCAAATTATTAAAATTAATTGGTTTAATTAGAGCTTTTTCTACGTTTTTAAATTCACTTAGCGCTAATTGAATAGTCAGTAACATATTTGGTCTAGATCATAATGATAAATACATATTGTTTTTAAATTCTAATATGCTATGTACTATTGATTGTGGATGATATAAAGCCTTAACTTTTTTACAATTAAAAAGTCAATAAGATTCAACTAATTCAAAACATTTATTTATTAGTGTAGATGAGTCAATACTAATTTTATTTCCCATATCTCAATTTGGATGCTTAATAGCATCTTGATATTTGATTTTATTTAATTCTTTAATATCAGTATGATAATATCTTCCTCCACTACAAGTTATAATAATTTGATTGATAGAATTATCTGGATAATTTTTTATTGTTTCATAAACTGAAGCATGCTCACTATCAATAGGATAAATTTTAATATTATTTTTTTTAGCTATTGTTTTTATGAATTTACCAGCCATTACTAATGATTCCTTATTAGCTAATGCAATATTTTTTTTTGCATTTAAACTAGCAATTGTTGCTTTTAACCCATTAAAACCACTAATAGCATTTACTATTAAATCAGGTTTTGTTTTTTTTATTAAATCATCATAATCTTTCACTGAATTTTCTTTTATAAAATTAGGTGAATAAAAATATTTAAGATGATATTTTTTAATAATTGATTTAGCTAGTTTAAAATTATTAAAAAAACTAATCCCAACTAAATGTTGATTTTTATTTAGAGCTTTTAATGTTTGTGTACCAATATTACCTGTTGCGCCTAGAATTAATATCCTCATTTTTTTCCTTTTTATTAATCTTATATTAAAGGACTATTAGTTGAGAATAAATTTATCATTATTATAAATAGTAAAAAAGAACAATAAACAAAAGATAGAGAGTCAATCCGATCAAGTATTCCACCATGTCCTGGTATTAGATTGGAAAAATCCTTTATTCCATAAATTCTTTTAATATAACTAAAAGATAAATCACCTACAACTGATAAAATAGATAAAATTATTAATATGATTATAACAATTAATCATCATAATGGAAAATTGGCATATTCATTATTGGTGTTTAAAAAATTAATTGAATATTTAAATTTAATACCAAAAAAATTACCTAATAAATTATATTGATTAGGCACAAAGGACAATCCAATTAAAAGACATATACATATGATAGTTGATCCCAAAATTCCACCTATAAAACCAGCTAATGTTTTATTTGGTGAAATAAAAGAAGCAATTTTTTTCTTTCCAAAAAGCATTCCTGATAAATAAGCAAAAGTATCTGTACAAGCTGTAATAACATATAAAATTGATAAGGTTACTCATCCCTTAATAAACCCAAAAAATAAAAATGATAAAACAAAACCACCAGAAAGAGATAATAATGATAAGTGAACAAAAATAATTTTAAATTTAAATAATCCTTGCATTCATAAATAAAAAATATTAGTTATCAATAAAAAGAAGAAACAAATTAGTCCTGATATTAGAAATCAAAAAATTTGATCTTCACGAGCTAAGAAGACAATCTTATACATTGGTAAAAAATAAATTAATGTTGGTGTATAAATGACAATGATTAAGCAAAAAAAGAGGAAGAATAGAGCAAAAACATTCTTTTTAAAATGAATATCCCTGATTTCTTTAGTAATTAAAAAAATAATTGGTAATAGTGAAATTAAAATTAATCAAGCAAAAATTTGGTTAGTAACATTGTTTTTAACTCATTGAGGATTAACATTTGCTATTAAAAAAAAGACAATTAGTATTACTATATAAGCTACAATTAAAATGGAAAAAATTGAACGTGATTTAAGATTTTTTCTTGCTTTTTCATTAATTGTATTGATAGGTAAGTGATTATTCATTTTTTATTTTTCCAAAGCGTCTATTTCTTTTATTATATTGAATAATATTTTGATTTAATTTTTTTATTGAATAATCGGGTCATAGTGTTTTTTCAAAAATAATTTCAGCATATGCTATTTGTCATAAAAGAAAGTTACTAATCCTTTCTTCACCACTTGTTCTTATTAATAAATCAACATCTGGAAGATTATGCGTTAATAAACATTTTTCAAAATTGCTTTTATTTACCATTAAATTTCTTTTTTTAAGTTGTTCACATGCATATAGTATTTCTTGTTGACTACCATAGTTAAAATAGAAATTAACACATACCTTGTGAAAATTGTTAGTCCGTTCACAAAATCTTTTAATATCCTTATAAGGTATTGTTGGCATCTTTTTTTCAAAACCAATTAATTGAACTTTAATTTGTCTTTCTTTGAATCAATTAAAATTTTTTTCAGATAAAGCATTATGAATTAATTTTATTAAAAATTGTACTTCTTTTTTTGGTCGGTTTCAATTCTCAGTACTAAAACAAAAAAAAGAAATATATTTAATTTGATGTTGGATACAACCATCAATAATTAATGAGATTTGTTCCAATCCTTTTTTATGTCCATCAATTCTAGGAAGATTTCGTTTTTGTGCTCAACGTCCATTTCCATCCATTATAAAAGCAATATGTTGCAAAACATTTGACATAATTAAATTACTAATATATCTTTATTTTTTTGTTCTAATATTTGTTCAATTTTTTCATTAAAAATTTTGGTTTGTTTATCTAAATTATTTACATAAGATTTTTTATCATCATCTGTTAGTTCTTCATCTTTTTTGAAATTATCATGAATTTCTTGTCTTAATCTTCTAATTCTAATTTTTGCATCTTCACTAATAGCCTTAGCTTTTCTAATCATTTCTTTTCTAGTTTCTTCAGTTAGTGCAGGAAAAGCTACTCTAATTTTATCAGCATCAACTTGAGCATTACAACCAAGGTTAGCATTATTAATAGCGTTGCCGATTTCTTTATATAAACTCGGATCATATGCTTTAATAATTAAAACTCTTGGTTCACTAGAAGCAATATTTGCTACTTGATTAATTGGAGTTAATTGGCCATATGCTTCAACTTTGATACAATCCAAAATAGTAGATGTTATTCTACTTGTACGTAGTTTTGATAGTTCTAAATTAAACCAATCAAATATTGGTGTTGCTTTTGTTTCATATTTTTTTTGATATTCAGTTCACAACATAAAAATTACTCCTTTGTAATTAAAGTAAACTTATTTTTCTTGTTTAATGTATCAATGATGCCATTATTTTTATCAATGTTAAAAACAATTATATCTATACCATTTTCTTCACATAATGTTAAAGAGGTTAAATCCATAACTTTAAGCTTTTTATCAATAACTTGCTTAAATGATATTTTTTTATAAAAAGTAGCATTTTTATCTACCTTAGGATCGGCACTATAGACACCATCAACACCATTTTTACCCATTAAAATTTTACTAATTTTTAGTTCGCTAGCTCTTAAAGCAGCAGCAGTATCAGTTGTAAAAAATGGATTACCTGTTCCACCAGCAAAAATAGCTACTGTACCTTTTTTTGATAAAAATTCTTCTACTTTATTAATATTAAATTTTTCACATAAATCAGGACAATTTAATGCACTATAAACCTTAACATTGACCTGCTTATTTTTTAATATATTACTTAGTGCTAAAGAATTGATAATGGTAGCAGTCATCCCCATATAATCTGCTAAGTTTTGATCCATTTTTAATTCTTTTGAAAGATTACCTCGTCAAATATTTCCACCACCAACAACAATTGAAACTGAATATTTTTTAGATATCTTTTCAATTTGATTTGATAAATTATTTAATTGATTAAAAGAAATTAAATTATTTTCATTTTTTAAGCAAGCACCAGAAATTTTTAATAATATTCTTTCCATAATTTATTTGTAACCAATTTGGTATTATCGCATTTGTGCTGCTACTTCATCAGCAAAATTTGATTCTTTTCTTTCAATACCTTCTCCTAATTCATATCTAATCATTTTGACAATGTTAACACCATGTTCTTTAGCATATTGACCAACAGTCTTTGATGTATCCTTAACAAAAGGTTGATCAACAAGACAAATTTCTTTTAACAATTTTTTTACTTTACCATCAACAATAACATTAGCTCGTTTTTCTTTTTCACTTTTTACTTTTTCATCCTTAATATTTTTAAGTTCTTCTAAAAATTGTTTATGTAGAATTTCTTTTTCAGATGAAAGAAAGGTAGCATCAACAGAAGCAACATCTAAGTATTTAGGCATCATAGCCGCTGCATGCATAGCAATATCTTTTCCTACATCTTCACTAACTTTATTATCAAACACAATTATAGTTGCTATCTTATTATTAGAGTGGGTATAAGAAGTTATAGACTCATTTCCATTTAAAACATAAACCTCTCCACGTCTAAATGCGATTTTTTCTCCAGTTGTAGCAGTTAATTCCACACCAACTTCACTTAATGGTTTTCCAGCAACCATAACTTTATTTTGTTCAATTGGTCCAGATGTTTTAATTTCCTTTTTCAATGTGTCAAATACATTATCTACTAACTTAATAAAACTCTCATTTTTAGCCGTAAAATCAGTTTGTGAATTGATTTCAATAATGATAGCTTTATTGTCACTAACTCCTGCTTTTACAACACCTTCATAAGCAATAGCACCTGCTTTTTTATTTGCTTTAGCTATTCCTTTTTCTTTTAATCATTTTTGTGCTTCCTCAATGTTGTCTTGACATTCTTGCAAGGCTTTTATACAATCGCTCATACCAGCTTGTGTTGCTTCTCTTAGTAGTTTAACTAACTCAGGTTTTGACATATTAATCCTTATTAAATAATATATAAATTAAAATTATTATATCAAAAAGTTTTTATTAATTACATTAGAATAAATTTATAATGTCATTTTCTAACAAAAAATTACTAAAAATAGATTGAAAAGGAAGTGTAGGAATTAACATGTAACTCTAATTTAGTTTATTCAAAATTACTACACTTCTAAATAAATTTTGATTACAATTTATATAAATTTGTAAGAACTAAAAAAACAATTATGATTTTATTATAGGTATATATAGATTTTAGTAAGCAAACAATGAACAAGCAACCCACAATAAGAGAATTAATATTAATGTAACTGGTGTAATTGGAGAAATGAAATCAGATATTAAACATATCAATGGTCGGTTAGATAACATTGAAGATAGATTAGATCATGTTGAAGAGCAACAAAATGTAATGATGTCTAATATTAGATAAATTAAAAATTGTCGACTATTAAAAAAAGAATTAAATTAATAAATAATTACATTATCTTAACAATAAGTTAATAAACTTATAAAATAAAAACAACTCAATTTTGTTATAAAATAAATACAAATAATATGAATTTTAACTATATTTACGTTTACTCAAAAAATCAAAAAAATATTGAAAAGCTAAAAAGTGATTTTAGAAAAATAAATAATAATGATATAGAAAAATTCTTGCAGAATGTATTATCAAAAAAAGAATATAATCATTTAGTATTTAAAAATAAATTAAATCAAATAGTAGATAATAATGGAATTAATCTGAAAACACTTTTAAAAAATGAGAATCAAATGATATATGAATATTATATTAAAAATAAAGAACCATCAATGATTCAATTATGTGAACAATTTGGTGAGGATTATGTTGATGAATTAATCTATGGTAATTATCTTTCTAATCATTCTGGGAAATTTTTTAAAATTTTAGATAAAGAAATTTTTTCTTCTATGAGTGAACAAGAACATCAAAAAATTATTGAAATTTTTGATAGTTATTTTTTCTTAATTATTCATGAAATATAAAAGTTATTAAGAATTGATAGAATAGTAATTTTCAATAAATTCATTTAAATCATATGCATTAGATAAATAAAAATCACCACTCCTAGTTCTTACTAATTTATTAAGTGTTGCACAGCTATTTAATGCTTGTCCTAAATCATGAGCTAATGAACGTACATAAAAGCCCTTCGAAACCTTAATTTTTAATTTTAATAAATTTTCTTTAAATGATATGATTTGATAATTAAGTAATTTTACATTCCTTGGTTGAACCTGTATTTCTTTTTTTTGTCTGGCATATTTGTATAATGGTTTGCCTTTTACTTTAATAGCACTATATAATGGTGGAGTTTGTAGATATTGTTTTTTTCATTGCTTTAATATTTTTTCAATTGCAATTAAATTAATATTTTTTGTTTCGCATTGATTAGTTATTTTACCTTCTAAATCAAAAGTGTCTGTTTCTATTCCAAAAAGGATTTCACAATCATATTCCTTAATATCATTAAGATGATATGACAATAATTTAGTAGCTTCATTAATTGCTATCACAAGTACACCAGTTGCTAATGGATCTAATGTTCCACCATGGCCAACTTTTTTAAAATGTAAACTTTTCTTAATCTTTTGAACTACATCATTTGATGTTCAATTAATTGGTTTATTAATTGCAAAAATTCCATTCATAAATAAAATTGATTTATTTTTTAAAACTAGATTTTTCTCAAGTTATTTCATTAGTCTTTTTATTTGATTGTTTTTGTTTTAATTTGGTATCTTTTTTTCTTTCTAAAATATTATTAGGAAGTTTTTTATGCTTATGAATAAAATCAATTTCTTCCTTAATAATAGTTTCATTAATTAATAAAGCATCAACAATTAGTTCAAGTTCCTTTTTATTAGTACTAATAATCTTTTTAGCTTTTAGATATTCATCATTGATTATTTTTTCAATCTCAGCATCAATTTCTTTTTGTTTTGTATCTGAAAATAATTTTTGTTGTTGATATGGATTAACAAACCCTTCAGATGGAAAGAATTGAGTCATCCCTACTTTAGACATCCCTAATTGTGTTACCATTGCACGGGCAATATTTGTTACCTTATATAAATCATTTGATGCACCTGTAGTTATTGATTCAGGACCAAAAATTACTTCTTCAGCAGCCCTACCACCAAGTGTCATTCTAATAAGAGCTAGTAAATCTTTTTTAGATTGAATATTCTTTTCAATATCTTCAGGTGTTTGCATTGTATAACCACCAGCTGAACCTCTTGGAATAATTGTTATTTTTTGAACAATTTCACTTCCTGGTGTATATAAACCAACTAATGCATGTCCTGATTCGTGATAAGCAATTAATTTTCTTTCTTGTTCAGAAATAATTTTTGAATGTTTTGCTGGTCCGCCAATAACACGATCAATTCCTTCATCAATATCTTCTAAGCTAATATTTGTTTTATTTTGTCTAACAGCTAATAATGTTGCCTCATTTAAAACATTTTCCAATTGTGCACCTGAAAAACCTGGAGTTCTTCTTGCAATGTCAGCCAATGACACTTTGGAAGAAATATTTTTATTATGAGCATGAATTTTTAAAACCTCTTCTCTTTCTCTAATATCTGGAAGAGTAACTTGAATATGTCTATCAAAACGCCCAGGTCTTAAAATTGCTTCATCTAAAACATCTAATCTATTTGTAGCAGCGATAACAACTATTCCTGTTGAAGTGTTAAAACCATCCATTTCAGCTAGTAATTGATTAATTGTTTGATCAGCTAATCCACCACCAAATTCATTTTTTCCTCTCTTTGAAGCAACAGAGTCAATTTCATCAATAAAAATAATTGCTGGCGCAGATTTTCTAGCTTTAGCAAATAAATCTCTAACCCTTTTCGCTCCTACCCCAACTAACATATCCTCAAATTGAGAACCAGATATTTGTAAAAAAGGTACTCCAGCCTCACCAGCAACAGCCTTAGCTAATAATGTTTTTCCAGTACCAGGAGCTCCATAAAGGATTACACCACGTGGAACCCTTGCACCCATAGCTATATATTTTTGTGGCTTTTTCAAATAATCAACAATTTCATATAGTTCTTCTTTTTCTTCTTTTAATCCAGCAACATCTGAGAATTTAATATTAGTTTTAGCTAATTGTGCACCTGAATCACCAATACCAAAAATTCCACCACCAGCTTGCATTTTTGACATTTTTAGGAAATACAAGAAAATTAAAATAAAAATTAAAATAGGTAATAATAATGAAATAAGACTTAATCAAGGGAATGGTTCAGGAACAGATTGTCAAGTTGAAATGGTTTTTTTTAAAAATGTTAAGAATTCAGAAGGATAATAATTTGGTTGTGCTGGATCAGCTGTTTGATCAAGTTCATGACCTGCAACAACTCATTTAATAATATTATTACTTTCTTGGAATTGTTGAGCCCTAATTCTTAATGGTAAGGAATTACCTTTAATTGCTAAATATAAATCATATGTATCAGTAGTTATTCGATATGAATATGAATTATTACTTTTTGTATCAATTGTATATGTTTCATCTTTCTTACCATCAGCAGTACCAGTAATATTGAAATTATCACCAACTTCAGTAATTGCTGTAACATTAGACATGTTAATTTCTGTTTTTCTAACATTAAAATATATGATTAAACCAACAATTGTACCTAGAATTAAAACGATAATTAAAATTACTATTAATTTTTTTCATCTCTTTTTTGGGACTTTATTTGTAACTACATTATCATTATTAACTTGGTTCCCTTCACTATTTTTTGCAATTAAATTATCATTGTCCTTTTCGTTAATTTCTGTTTTTAACATTCTAAGAAAAATTAACTCTTTGATTTTATTCATAATCATCCTCCATTTGATGTATGTATTCTTTTTTTAAGATACCGATATATGGTAAATTTCTAAATTTTTCTTTATAGTCTAAACCAAAACCAACAACAAACTCTAAATCAATATCAAAGCAAACATAATTTGGTTTTAAATCTACTACTCTTCCTTTTGGTTTATCTAGTAATGTTACCAATTGACAAGAATTACAATTAGTTTTTTTTAATGTATCTAATACTAATTTAATTGTTTTTCCACTATCAACAATATCTTCAACTAATAAAATATCCTTACCTTTGACATCATTTGATAAAAAATTAATAATTTCTGGTTCAGTGATAGCCCTTCTCTCCCCTTTAAAAGAACTAATTGAAATATAATCGATTGTAAAATCAACTTTTATTTTTGGAATTAATGCTCCAACAAAAGGAATACTACCTTTTAGAATTGTTACTAAAACAAGGTTTTTATCTTTAAAATTTTGATTAATTCATTGAGCTACCTTGTTTATAGCTTTATTTATTTTTCTTTCATTAATTAAAACTTTTTCTATTCGGTTGTCTATTTTCATAAAATAAAACTTTTCATAATTATATAATATTTAATTATGAAGTGTAAATTACTTGCTTTTTTTAGCTAATATTTGATCAATATTTTTTTGCATTTCATTTCTAATATTTTTAGCTAAAATTTGTCGATCAATATTTAAAAATTTGCTTGGTAAAAATGGATTAATAACCTTAAATATAATTGCAGGTTTATTTTTTTTAAATTCTTTTTTATCTTCTCAATAAGCATTAGTGTTTAAAAAAATAATTGGTTGGATTGGTGACATTGTTTTATATGCCACTTCAAAAACACCTGATTTAAATTCTAGTAATTCATTTTCTTTATTCCTAGTCCCTTCTGGAAAAACAACAACAGATTTACCCTTTGTTGTCATCACATCATATTGAGTGTTTATAGAACTAATCATTTGTCTTAAGTTTGAACGATCTATAAAAATAGTATCAATTAGTTTTAAAATGTGACCTAATTTTGAATCAGCTAATTCTTTTTTAGCTACAAAAACAAATTTAGAACCAAGTTGTTCATATAAGAATACATATAAAAGCAAAAGATCAATATAACTTCTATGATTTGCAATAATTAATTGAACCTTTTTTGGTATATTAAAATCATTAATAATATCACTAATTTTAATTTTTAATAAATAAGATGTTGGTTTTGCAATCTTATAAAGTATTTCATATTTTTCTTGTTCTAAGAAATCATCTGGATTTTTTAAATATTTTTTAGCTTTTGTTTTAGTTGTAAATCATTTAATAACAAATCAAATAAATACAAAAGGATAGCCTAAACCTCAAATAATGTTTTTAAATATATTATTCATAATAATGATATTTTAACATTTTAATAAAATATATGATTTCTTATCTATAATTAATATATAAATAAATATGTTATAATTATGTAATAATTTAGCTAGATTTAAACTAATTATGAAAAAAATATTACTAAAAGATTTAAAAAACATGTTTTCATATGGGGTTAATAAAATAGCAGAAAATGCTGATTATATCAATGAATTGAATGTTTTTCCAGTTCCAGATGGTGATACTGGAACAAATTTAAAAATTACTTCAACCAATGCTTTTGAAGAAGTTGAAAAATTAGACATTGATAATATTGCTTTATATGGTCAAGCTTTTTCTCGTGCATTGTTAATGAATGCTCGAGGTAATTCAGGTGTTATTTTTTCCCAAATTATTAAGGGTTTTGTTTCTGGTTTTAATTCAAATAAAGATTTTATTGATATTGAAACATTTATCAATTGTTTCCAATTAGCAAGACATTCTGCATATCAATCTGTTTCTGAGCCAATAGAAGGAACTATCTTAACTATTATCCGTGTAGTTGATGAAGAACTTTTTAAAAATATTGATAAATTAGATACCATTGAAAAGATATTAACTTTAGTAAATGAAGCTGCAAAAACAGCACTAGATAAAACTCCTGATTTATTACCGCAATTAAAAAAAGTTGGTGTTGTTGATTCTGGTGGTTATGGTTTGTTGATGTTTTTTAATGGAATGTTAGAATCACTTAATAATGCTGATAAAAAAATTCCTAATGCTAATTCACAAGAAAAAAAACCAAATTTAAATAACAATAAAATAGAAGAATTGTTTGATGATCATGATTATGAAGAAGGTTTCGGATATTGTACTGAAGTAATCATAAAAATTAATTCAAAAATTATACCCAATGATGAAAGAAAGCAAGCTTTTTATATTGAACAATTTAAATTAGAAATTTTAAAGATGGGGAATTCTTTAGTTTGTGTTCAAGATAATGATATTGTAAAGGTTCATATTCACACTACTAAACCAGGTGATTTACTAAATTTTGCCCAAAAATATGGTGAGTTTATAAAAATTAAAATTGAAAATATGACTGAACAATTTTATAGTCGACTAAAAAAAGATGGGATCAAAGTGATTGATAACATTAAAAATAGTCCCTTAGAAATTAAATTGAATAGCAAACCTGAAATTGTATTAACATGTCCAACAAAAAAAATAATGAAGATCTTACAAAATTATTATGGTTTTAAAAATATCTTATGTACAGAAAATAAGGGCAATCCTTCTATTCAAGATATCTTAATGGCAATTCAAAAAACAAAATCAAAAAATGTTATCTTTATTACTGATGACTCAAACATTGTTATGGCAGCCAATCAAGTTGTTTCAATTTTGTCAGGAACTATCAATTTAAAAGTTTGTCCATCTACTAACATTTTTGAAGCATTGATTGCTGGGTTAGAATTTGATAAAAATACAACACTTGATAATAACATTAAAGCTATGAATAAAGTAGTTAAAAATAGTTTTAGTGCTTTAATTTCTAAATCTGTTAAGAATGTTGATTATAACAATATTAGTTTTAATAGAAATGATTTTATTGGTATCATTGATAAACGAATAGTAGCTGCTAATAAAAATGAAAATATAGTGTTAAAAACAATTATTGATATGTTAATGAATAAAGCTAAAAAACATGCTGATGTCTTAATTATTTTTTATGATAATAAGAAAAAGTTACCTTTTTTAAAGGAAATTGAAGAATATGTTAACAAAGAATATGATTTAGTTTGTGAATTTCAAGAAGGAGGACAAGGCGTATATAGCTATTATATAGGCTTGCAATAAGTTTATTATGATTATAGAAAAAATTAATAAGATTATTCTAGAGGCAATTAATAAACAAAAAAAGGCACATGGTGAATTATCTTTTTTAGTTGAGAAATGTAAAAACATTAAATTTGGTGATTTTTCTTCTAATGTAGCATTAATTTTAGCTAAAAAAAATGGTTTAAAACCAATAGATGTTGCTAATAATTTATGTGATGAAATTAAAAAGAATAAAATGTTTGCTAAAGTAGAAGTTGCACATCCAGGTTTTCTTAACTTATGACTATCAAATGATTATAAAAATGATCTTATTTATGAAATATTAGATAAAAAAAATGATTTTGGAAAATTTGCTAAAAAAAATAAAAAATATAGTGTTGAATATGTATCAGCAAATCCTACCGGACTTTTACATATTGGTCATGCAAGAAATGCTGTTTTAGGTAACTGCTTAATTAATGTTTTAGAATGATATGGGATTGATGTAGTAAGTGAATATGTTGTAAATGACGCAGGTAATCAAATGAATAATTTGGCAACTGCTGTTTTTATTCGTTATAAACAACTTTTTGGTGAAAAAATAGATTTACCTGAAGATTCTTATCATGGTAATGAAATTATTGTTGTAGCTCAAGAATTAAAAAGAAAATTTAATGACAAGTTTCTAAAAACTACAATTAATGAGAACGGTCGAATTAATAATACTGAATTTGAGCATGAAATCAGATGATTTGCTCGAGATAAATTTTTAGAAATTATTAAAAATGATTTGCATGATCTTGGAGTTGATATTACATATTATTTTAGTGAATATCAAATTCATCAAAATGGTTTAATTAATAAAATGATTGATGACTTATTAACACGTAAGGAAGCATATAAAAAAGATGGTGCCATTTGATTAAATACTACTAAGTATGGTGATGATAAGGATAGGGTTTTAATAAAATCTGATGGTACACCAACCTATTTTGCACCTGATATTATTTATCATAATTATAAATTTAATACTAATGGTACCCAAGTTTGTATTGATGTTTGAGGAGCAGATCACTATAGTTATATTACTAGAATGAAAGCAGCAATGCAAGCTTCTGGGATTAACCCAAATAATTTAATTATTATTACCTTACAAATGGTTAGATTAGTAAAAAATGGCAAAGAGTTTAAAATGTCTAAAAGAACAGGTCAATCATTAACAACGAGAGATTTAATTGATGCTATTGGCAAAGATGCTGCCCGTTGATTTTTAATTCATCAATCTTCCAACAATCATATTGAAATTGATGTAGATATAGCTACAAAGAAGGACAATAATAATCCTTTATACTATGTCCAATATGCTCATGCAAGAGCTAATCAATTATTAAATAAAGCATCTGTTTCTATGCCAAAAGCTTTTAATAATCTAAATTCAGATTTAGAACGTGAAATTATTAATGAACTATCTTTTTTTAAATTTACAATTGAAAATTGTGCTAAAACATATGAACCATATAAAATGTCAGTTTACTTATATAATTTAGCTAAATTATTTCATAATTACTATGCAAATACTAAAGTGTTTGAATCAAATAATAAATTTATGAATGAACAATATTATTTTATTAAAGCAATTAAACAAGTACTAGCTAATGGTTTAGCTATTTTAGGAATTAATGCTCCTGATAAAATGTAATATAATTTAAATATGAAAAAGAAAAAATGAGAAGCTAGTTATTATGAAAATGATTATATTTTTGATGATTTTGTAAACAATACTAGTTTAGATGAAAATTATCAAAATATTGAATGAGGCAAAAAGGAACACTGTAAAATTGCCAAAATTAAAATGAAAAATAAAGATTTGATAATTGAAAATCGTTTTGATTTTGGGAATGATACTAACCTATTAATCAAAAATACTAAAGAGATTAACAGAAAATTACCCAATATTTTTAATCTTGCAAAAAATAAAGAAAAAAATGAATAATTTTATCATTTAATTTAGCTTTTTAAGTCTATAATTTTCTTAATATGTCTTTTGTAGATGAATGTAATATTTTATTAAAAGCTGGTAATGGTGGAAACGGAATAGTTGCTTGACGACGTGAAGCACATGTGCCACTTGGTGGCCCAAGCGGTGGTAATGGTGGTCATGGTGGTAATATTATTGTAGTTGGTGATCATAATGAAAATTCCTTACAAAACCTTCGCTTTTTAAAAAAAGTAGTAGCTAACAATGGTCAAAATGGACAAATTAAAACAATGCATGGAAAAAACGGTGATGATGTGAGGATTAAAGTACCAGTTGGTACCATGATTTATGATAAAAAAGATAACAAATTAATTTGCGATATCCAACAACATGGTCAAGAAGAAATAATTTGTCACGGAGGTCTTGGAGGTCATGGAAATTTCCATTTTAAGTCTGGTTTTAATAAAGCACCATCATTATATGAACTTGGAGATCTAGGAGAAACCAAGGAATGTTATCTGGTTTTAAAACACCTAGCTGATGTTGGTATCATCGGATTACCCAATGCTGGTAAATCAACCTTTATTTCTAAAATATCAAATGCTAAACCTAAAATAGGAAATTATCAATTTACCACTTTAAATCCAATTCTTGGAATTGTAAATTATAATGAAAGAAAAATTGTTTTTGCTGATATACCAGGTTTAATTGAAGGAGCAAGCGAAGGTCTGGGTCTAGGTCATCATTTTTTAAAACATATTGAAAGAAGTAAATTATTAATTCATTTAATATCAATGGATGAAATGGATAACATTGATCCAATATTATCATATGAAACTATTCAAAAGGAATTAGCAAATTATTCTCCTGATTTATTAACAAAGAAAATGATTATTGTTGCTAATAAAATGGATGTTGCTAGTGCAAAGCAAAATTTATCTAAATTAAAGCAATATTTTAAAAATCAAGAAATCATTGAAATCTCAACCCTAAATAACCAAAATTTAGATAAAGTGATTGCAAAATCATATCAATTATTATCACAAGAACCAACATCATCAAAATCATTAGTACCTTTTAAAACAATAACACTTAAAAAAGATTTGTCAGATGAATTTAATCGTGAACTTTTAATTACTAAAATAAATGATAGTACATGAGATATAAAATGTGATTTTTTAAAATATTGAGCACACCGAATTCCCTTAACAACCCAAGATAATATTGTCCGTTTTAATCAAAAAATGAGAACCGCTTTAGTAGAAGAAACACTTAAAAAAATGGGTGCAAAAAAAGGTGATACTATTAAAATTTATGAAGCTGAATTAGTTTTTGAGGATTAATTTATGAATAAAATAAAAAGTTATTTAGATGATTTAGAATTATATATTAAGCAATTTTTAAAACAAAATCAAATTAAAAATGTTGTTTTGGGAATTAGTGGCGGCATAGATTCAGCATTAGCACTAACAATTTTAAAACGGGTATTAAAACCTGAACAAATTTTTGTTTACTTTATTGATATTGAATCTAATCAACAAGATTATGATGATGCAAAATTAATTTGTAATCATTTAAACATAAAATTAAATTACATCAAATTAGTTAAAATATATAAACAATTTGTAAAAAAACTTAATATTAAAAATCTAACTATGCAAGCTAATATTAAAAGTAGGTTAAGAATGATAACTTTATATAATCAAGCTTTTGAACACCAAGCTATTGTAATTGGGACAACAAATTTTAATGAATTATATTTAGGTTATTTTACCAAATTTGGTGATGGCGCTGCTGATTTATATATTCTTACAGGATTAATTAAAGAAGAAATTATCGCCATTAGTCAATATTTAAAACTTCCTAATTCAATTATTAATAAAAAACCTACATCTGGTTTAATTCCAGGGGTTTCTGACGAGGATGAAATTGAAGTATCTTATCAAAAAATGAATCAATTTTTAAAAGGTAAAAAAATTGATGATCATAACTCACAACGATTAAAATTTTTGCACCAAAAAAATAAACATAAATTGCATTATAATATTTATAGTAAAAAAATGAGTGATTATAAATAATGAAAGCAAAGAAAAATATCTATTTAGCAATTTATATTTGTCTAATAATAATATCTTTGATATTATTAATAGTTAGTTCAATTTATTTTACAAGAATAAGTTTTAATGTTAACAATACAACTGAATTCTGAATTAAATTTTTGTGATTAAGTTTGATTATTATTTCTAGTAGTTGTTTATTTACTAATTTATGTTTATTACTAGAAAATATCTATTTAAGATTCAAAGGAGAACCTAGATGCAAACAAAAATAAAAATTTTAGAAACCCAATTATCTCTTTGTGATAATGAACAAAAAATTATTGAGTGTAAAAACATTTTTATCAAAGAGCATTTAGATCCACTTTATTTAGAGCTAAAAAAAGTAGATGATAAAAAAACATTAGGAATGCATATTAATCTTTTTAAACAACAAATCAATGAGGTTGTTGAAGCAAGATTAATGGCAATAAAATTACAAAGTGATGTGTTTGAAAATCAACTTGATAATAATATAGAATTAGCTGTTTTTAAACAAGGAAAAAAACATTTTATCAACGCTACTATTGATTTAATTATTAATTTTTTTAAAAAATATAATTTTGAATTTATAAATGGGGATGAAATTGTTAGCACTAAGTATAATTTTGATAACTTAAATATTGATGAAAATCATGTTGCTCGTAATAGTCAAGATACTTTTTTTATTAATGAACATATTTTATTAAGAACCCATTGTACTGCTTCGACAGCAAAAGTTTTACAGCAATACCAAGCAAAAGATGATATTAGGGTATTATCATATGGTAATGTTTATCGTAAGGATAATGATGATGCAACTCATAGTCACCAATTTACACAAATAGATATTGTATGAATTCGTAAGGATTTTAATTTAGCTAATTTAAAATTCCTTATTGATGAA
Source organism: uncultured Bacilli bacterium (assembly GCA_904501665.1). Classification (GTDB taxonomy): domain Bacteria; phylum Bacillota_I; class Bacilli_A; order Mycoplasmatales; family Mycoplasmoidaceae; genus Mycoplasma_L. The sequence goes on from CAJGBT010000011.1 coordinate 18,314, forward strand.
TTAATTAAATATTTATTTGGTAATTTTTTAAAAACAAGATATCGATTAAGTTTCTTTCCATTTACAGAACCATCATTTGAAGTTGATGTACAATGTATTAATTGTTTAGGAGATGGATGTAATATTTGCAAGCAATCAGGTTGAATTGAAGTTTTAGGCGCTGGGATGTTGCATCAAAATGTAATCAAACAAGCAGGTATTAAAGATATTACTACAGGTTTAGCTGCTGGAATCGGGATTGAAAGAATTGCAATGTTAAAATATAACATCAAAGATATCCGTGATTTTTACAACAATGATTTTGATTTTGTTAAACAATGTAAGGAATAAATATGATCATTAGTTATAAATTATTAGTTTCTATTTGTAAGGATATAAAAAAAATTCCATTAGAAGAAATTTTCAATGCATTTAATCTTGCTGGGATAGAAGTTGAGACTTGTCAAAAGCATCCACAAAATATTGGATTAAAGATTGCAAAAATTAAAGCTGTTAGTAAGCACCCTAATTCTAATAAATTACATTTAGTTCAAATTGAGGATTTAAACCAAAAGCAATATCATGTTGTTTGTGGAGCTAATAACTTATCATTGAATGATTATGTTATCTATGCACCTGTTGGTTCTATCATTAATGGACAAATTGAAATCAAACCAAAAGAGATTAAAGGAATAAACTCTATGGGAATGATTTGTGGATATCAAGAATTAACAAATATCAATGTTGATTGTTTAGCTACCAAAGATAAAGAAGGTGTTATTATTTTGAAGGAAAAGGACCTAACCTCAACTGATCCTGTTGAATTACTTAATCTAAATGATATCATTTGAGATTTATCAATACCATCGAATCGGAATGACTTAAATTCTTATTATGGTATTATTAATGAAATTGCACCAATTCTTAATATTAATTTTAAATTAGATAGCCAATTAGAAAATTTAACTAACAATCAAAATTTAATTAATCTTGATATTGATGCAAATTGTTGTAGTGATTTTGGTTTATTAGTAGTTAAGGATTTACCACAATTTCATACAACATGAAAACAAAAAGAAATTTTGATTGCCCATAATTTTAAAATCCAGAATAATTGACTTGATTTTTTAAATATTATTACATTAATTTGTAATAACCCAATTCATATATATGATTTAGATAAAATAACCAGTAATCAATCATTAAATATTAAGGTGAAACATTTACCTGTTAAAAAGCAAATTCTTGCTTTAGATGGTAATCAATATAACATCGACAATGAAATTATTGGTATTTATGCAGCTGATAAATTAATAAATATTGCAGGAATTATTGGATTAGATGAATATAAATATACTACTGAAATTAAAAATGTTCTAATTGAAGTTGCTAACTTTAACTACCTACTAATAAGAAAAATGATAAATAACTTAAAAATATCTAGTAAATCAGCATTATTATTTTCAAAACCAATCTCAAGTTGAATCACAATTAATGCTTTTATTCAAATCTATGATTATTTTAGTTCTCTAAGTTGTTCTACAATTGCTTGTTGCAAATTTAATATTAAAAAACCAACATTAATCAATTTTGACTATGATATATTTAGAAAATTTATTGGTGTCAATATTAATGATGATGAAATTCAAAAAGGTTTAAAAAAATTAAATATGAAACTGATTAATGATAATATCATTGAGACTCATCCTGCTAGATTAGATTTAACTAATCAATATGAAATATTTGAAGAACTATTAAAACTTATTGATATTAATAAGTTGCAACCTAAGAAAATTGATTTTGATATAAAACATTATCATGATATCCATTATGATAATGAATTATTAATTAGAAACTTCCTAATTAATAATGGTTTTTATGAAGTTAAAACTTATAATTTAGTTGCAAAGCAGGATTTATTTAAATTTAATTTTTTTAATTCAGAAACTAGTCAAGTAATTAAGGTAGCTAATCCACTTTCTCTATCCCATGCATATTATCGTCTTAATACCATTGATAGTCTTTTAAAAACCATTAAATATAATATTGATCACAAACGTGAACTTAATAATATTTTTGAAATTCAATCATTAATCCACAATAATAATCTATACACCAAGAATTTATCGTTCTTATTACTTGGTAATGTAAATCAAAAAATAATTAACTACCATTTTCATTGAAATTTAATTAGCATTAAGTCACTTATAAAAAACTTACTAGTTCATTTCACTAATGATATAACTTTTGCTATTGCTACAAAAAATACAAAAGAAATATATGATGGCCAACAACTAGAGATTTTATATAATAACCAAATCATTGGTTATGTTGGTATGATTAGAGCTAGTATTTTAAAAGAATATAATATCAATCTTGATTGTTTTTGTGCAACTATTAATCTAGATAATTTTATTAATAAAACTAATTCTAGTTACCGAGTGGTACCTGTCTCTGATTTTCCAATTGTTGTAAGGGATATTAATATTGAAATTGATATTAACAAAAAGATTAATATCAATCAAATTATAAAAAAATTAACATCAATTAATAATGTCTTTGAATGTAAAGTTATTGATTTCTTTGTCAAAGAAAACAAAAATATTTATACATGTGAATTAAAAATATTATCTTATGAAAAAACATTAACTAATGAAGAGATTAATAATATTGTTAATAAGGCTACACTTCTTATTAAAGAAATATTAAGTTAAAAACATTTAGAATTTGTTTATTGACTTTAATTTATTATGAAAAAGTAAACACTAATAAACATCATTTTAAATTACCGAAAAAATTAATTTTTATGGTAATGATCTATCATGTATTTTGATTTGACTGTGCTTTATCTTCTTAAACGTCACTAAAAGAACATACTTATATGGTATTTAAGGCATAAAATTTAGACAATAGTTATTTAATTGCTAAATTATTAAATAGGAAATATAGTTGATTCATTTGCTATTTAACAATATAAATAACTTTGATGGGGTAAGTTTTAAATTAAATGGAATTTATTGAAGTATGACTTTAGAGCCTCTAATACTTTATTTTTCTCTATAACATGATTGTTATTGTTACTAAATAGTGAAGATGGTTTTTTGAATATTTGATCAAGTCTTGTACCATAATCAATGATTTCGTGTTTTAAGAAACAATCTTCCATGTATTCCATTGTCTCTTCTGATTTTAAATTGAATTTTTCTATTATTTTCATAATTTCTTCATAACGTTTTTGTTCCACATATTTAGAAAACAATTCATAATGTTTTTTTCATTTCTATCTTTTTGAGATAGTTGAAGAAAAATAAAATCTTCAATTAATTCCTTTTTAGATCTAAGTTGATATGATGAATCAATTATTTGTCCAATGATTCTTATAATTTTATCTGTATCTTCTTCATCAATAATGTTATTGTTTAATTCTTGTCAGATGTAATCAATACTTATGTCTGCTTGTTTAACCAATTCTATTTCAAATTATAATTGGTAGGATTTTTTATTGTCCAACTTAATTTTACTAGCCAGTCCAGAAAGATGGTTATTTAAACACATTCAGTGACAAAGTTATATAAGGATTTTATTAAACAATATGTATCAAATTTATAATTTGTTATTGATGCAGAAGTAATTTTGTTTGAAGAAAAAATTTACTTAATACAATTAATAACACTAACAAAATGTAATCTTGTTGCATAACTATAAATTAAAAGATAGCTCAATTGAGCTATCTCTATTGCTTATTAGTTATTGTGATACTACTTTGTAAATTCATTTGCTTTATTTAGCAATATAAATAGTGCTATATAAAATCCAAATGTCACAAGAATACCAACTTCAGCTATAAATGGGAGGGCTGGTACTACTACAGCAAGACTAATTCAAACAAGCAGAATTCCTAATGACCCAAATACTATCCCAACAATACCAGTTGCTTTTGCAAAACCTTTCTTTGATGAAAGGCACCTTGCCTTTACTAATGTAACAATCGAAATAACAAATACTCCAATTACACACACCATAGTCAACACATTACCAATAATTGATAATGTTTGAGCTAATGAGAATGAGTTGTTCAACAACATAATTACACCAACTATTGACAAGATTAATGTCAAAAGCATCATCCCAGAATATATGATACCTTGTATAATAATTCCTTTTTTCATGTTTTCTCCAACAATTTCAATTAGATTATAGTTTTTTTTTTTTTTTTTGCAAGTGCTTTTAATAGAACTGTCAATTTTATACATTGCCTTTCATTTATTAAAGATAGTAAGATATGTAATTTTACTAATTAAGCTCTGATAGTTCTTTTTTTGATAGTAAGACATAGTTTGATTTGTGCTACATCATACTTAAATTCTTTAACATCATTTTTAACATTAATTATCTATTTTTATATCAATCACATTCTTTTTAAGTTTAGAAATATGTTTTTCTAATAAGAACAATTATTGGCCTAACAATTCATTAGATTAAATTGACAAACTTCTCTTTATTAAAACTCATTTTCTTGTCCTTAGGCCATTTGCTTGCTTTATAAGTATCACTTATCATTATAGATAAAATATCATGACTTTCAAATGCTTTATATACATATGTAATTGTATCTTATACTCTATCATTTTTGTTAGTGCATAGATACATCATTTATGTATGTGTAAGAACTATATAACAGATACAAAGGCAAAATTTAAAAGATTTTACCAAAATCAACTAATCATTACTAAAAATGATAAAAACAAAATAAATTTTTTAATTTTAAAATGCTTTGACAAATTAATAATAGATCTATATTAATTACCTATTTTTGTTTTTCTTAGAATTATAAGATATTTGTTCTTTTTTATTGATAGGAAGTTCCATTAAGTGATTATTGATATCCATATCTAGATCAAAATCATTTCATCTATTAGAATCAAAATTTAACTCAAAATCATCATTATAGTTAATATGGGTAGTGCTAGTATAGCTTACAAATTCATACCCGTCTTTTGAACCAAACATCTTTTTAGTATAGTGTTTTACTGTACTATTTTTATGCTTTAATGTATATCCATCTTCTTTAATAAGAACATTGTTTTTTAAATCATTTTTCATAAATATATTAAGTTTATAACATACTAAGATAATCTTTTCAAGTTCTGTTTATTAAATCACCTTCTTTTATAACTATTCTGTTAAATTTATGTTTGACAATAAAAATCCCTCCAATCTCATTGAAGGGATAGTCCACTTATTTTTAAACACAAATTTCATTTAACATAATCTTTTTTTTAAATAGAGTTATATTAGAAAATGAATCATATTTTAAAACATTTGTCATTAATTCTTAAAAAGATCAAGTTTTATATGTTCTAGTATGTATATTTAGATTTTAATATTCAAAATATCGATCTCTTTCACGTCTTCTAATTGAAGCAACAATTAATATTACTAGTAAAATTAGAAGAGTTATACCACCACCAATACTAACTAATATTATTCATCATAAATTATTTGTCTCGTTAGCCGTTAAAACACCATTATCACTACCTAGTTGACCTTGAGCAAATCCAGTAACAGTTAATGTAAGTTTACCATTAGCTTGTGTTGTTAAATTTTGATCTACATACTTGCTAAGATTTAGTGTTAGTTTAACTTCCCCGTTTGCAACATTATTTGTATCAACACTTTCAACAGCAATGGT
>CAJGBT010000012.1 GCA_904501665.1 uncultured Bacilli bacterium
AAGAAATAATCAACATTATTGAACCTAAAGAACAATTGTTTTTAAAATATCATAATGTTGTTGATATATCTGATTTAGATAAATTTAAAAAAACTTGATCTAACTTAATCAACATTATTGAACCTTTTGAGAAATTGATAAAACAAATTAATGATAAAAAAGAATTGATATCAAAAATTTGTTTTTTTGAAATTATAAATAGTAAACCGCAAAAAACTATGATAGAAAATGAAATAATTTTTGAAAAAGGTAAAAATGTTAATTCAATAGACATAGTTAATGATGTTACAAATTTACCTTTTATCAATGTTTCAGCCATTAATAATAAAATTAATAAATTTATTTCTAGTCCTTATATTAAAAAGAATGTAGAGTACGGTGATGTTATTTTAAGTTTAGATGGAACAATCGGCCTTGTTAATAATTTTTTAGAAGGATACAATGGTTATGGATATAAGGTTTTTTCCAAAAATAATGCAATAGATAATTCTATTATTTATTTTTCATTATTAAATCCAATAAACCAAAAAATAATATTTGAAAATTCTAATGGTTCTGTTATAAAGCATGCTTCTAAATCAAAAAATAAAATTTTACTTTTTAATTTTTTAAATGAAAATTTAATTAGAATATTTTTTAAATATGATATAGTTTTGAAAATGATAAATAAAAATATAAATAAAGTTATTGAAAAATTAATTAATTTATTTATCTTTTAAATATTTAATTTCCTTGTAGTAGGCATTAAAATAAAAAATAATATTATTCCAAAAAAAATAAATTATCTGGTAGATTACGATTACCTATTATTCCTAATTAGAATTTTCCCTTTTGGTAAAAGTTTTTAATATTTAAGAATTTTCTTATATTTATAATATAATGAAAATGCCATTTATTTGGCAGCGGGGAAGATCTCATCAATCGTTTGCACCCCATAATGAATTTCTTAAATTTAATGAAAAGAGGTTGCATGTGGCTCCAAAAGTAAAAGAAATAACAAGAATTGCAAAATTAGAATTAATAGGTGGTCAAGCTAAACCAGGACCAGCATTAGCTTCAGTAGGAATCAATATGGCTGAATTTACAAAAGCCTTCAATGAAGCTACTAAAGATAGAATGGGTAAAGTGGTACCAGTGGTAATTACAGCATATAAAGATAAATCTTTTGTTTTTGTAACTAAAACTACACCAACAACTATCTTATTGAAAGAAGCAGCAAAGGTTCAAAAAGGTTCATCTAATGCTAAAACAACAAAGGTAGCAACTATTTCAAGAGAAAAAGCTTTAGAAATTGCTAGATATAAATTAGTTGATATGAATGCTAATGATGAAGAAGCAGCATTAAGAATGATAGCTGGTACAGCATTGCAAATGGGTATAGAAATTGAAGGAATAAATCCTAAAGGAAAGAGTGATAACTAATTATGGCTAAACTTTCTAAAAAAATGCAAAAAGCTTGTGAAGGCATTGATCTTAAAAAAATATATCCTATTGAAGAAGCAGTAAAATTAGCTCAAAAAACAAGTATTAGTAAATTTGATGGTTCAATTGATGTTGCTATTAAATTAAATTTAGATACAACCAAAGCTGAACAACAATTAAGAGGAACACTTTCTTTTCCACATAGTAATGGAAAAGTATTAAGAATATTAGCATTAGATAATGATATTAAAGCTGCAGATGCTAAAGCAGCAGGGGCTGATTTTTTTGGCGGTAGTGAAATCCTACAAGACATAGAAAAAGGTTGAACTGATTTTGATGTTATATTAACTACTCCTAAAATGATGCCTTCATTATCAAAGTTAGGGAAGGTGTTAGGTCCTAAAGGTCTGATGCCTAATCCTAAAACTGGAACAGTTAGCCAAGATTTAATTAAAACAATTAAAGAATTTAAAAAAGGTAAATTTGAATATCGCACTGATACTTTTGGTAACATCCATATGACAGTAGGTAAAGTTTCGTCTAAATCTAAGGAAGTAGCTGAAAATATTGAAGCTTTAATTACACTTATTAAATCTAAGAGACCAAGTACTGTAAAAGGAATTTATATCCAAAATATTTCTATTTGCGCTTCTATGGGTCCTGGTATTAAAGCTAAAATTCCAAATTAATTAATAAATTAATATGGCCAAAAAATTAATAACTAGTATTTTAAAACCAAATACTATTGATGATGTCATAGGTCAAAAACACCTAATTGGTAAAGATAAGATCTTTTCTAAAATGATAGAAAGAAAACAAATTTTTTCTATGATTTTATATGGTCCAACAGGTGTTGGTAAAACATGGTTAGCAAAGTCCTTGGCTAATTCAATTGGTTTTAAATATTATTCATTTAATCCAACAGTAGATAATAAAAATAAACTAATTTCCTTAATTGAAGAAAGCTTGCATGATAATAAGGATGAACAGAAAATAATTATTGTTGATGAAATTCATCGACTAAACAAAGATAAGCAAGACATTTTATTATCATATTTAGAGCAAGATAAAATAATATTAATTGGTACTACTAGTGACAATCCATATTTTGCTATCAATCCAGCAATTAGAAGTCGATGTCAAATTTTCCAATTAACTAAAATTAATTATGATGATATGAAAGAAGCATTAATTAAGACCATTGATAAATTTAATTTAAACTTTCCAATTAAATATTTAGATTTAATAATTAATAGCACCTATGGTGATATTAGGTCAGCAATCAATTTAATTGATATTATTAGTGATTTATACCAAGATGATGAAATTACCAAGGAATTAATTATTAATGCTTTACCACAAGCTAATATTTGTGCTAGTTATTATGGAGAAGATTTCTATGATGTGCAATCAGCCTTTCATAAATCAATGAGAGGTAGTGACATTGATGCATCATTGCACTATTTAGCTCGGTTAATAAAAATAGGAGATCTTTCATCAATTAAGAGGAGAATTTTAGCAATGACATATGAAGATATTGGTCTAGCTAACCCTAGTTTATTAACAAGAGTTGTTTTAGCTATGCAGACAATTGATATACTTGGACTACCAGAAGCTAAACAAATTTTATCTACAACAGTCATTGATATTTGTTTATCACCAAAATCAAACTCAACAATTAATGCAATAAATTTAGCACTTGCAGATATTGATAAAGGATTTGGTAACTATAAGGTTCCCAATCATTTAAGAGATGCTCATTATAAGTCAGCTAGTAAATTAGGTATTGTAGGTTATAAATATCCACATGATTTTCCCAATCATTGAGTTAAACAAGCATATTTACCTGAACAAATGCAAAATAAGAAATACTATTATCCTTGTAATAACATAAGTGAAAATAAACTAAATAAACATTATAATGAGTGAAGACTAAACAATAAACATTAATTTTTATATTAGAAAGATATTATATAATTAATAAAGATACCGATTAAAGAGGTCATAATGGAAAAAATAATCTTAACAAAAGAAAGTCAACAAGAATTAAAAAATGAATTACAAAATCTAATTGATAATGTTAGACCACAAGTAATTAAACAATTACAAGAAGCTCGAGAACAAGGTGACTTATCAGAAAATGCTGATTATGATGCAGCGAAGGAAAAACAATTAGAAATTGAAAAAAGAATTCAAGAAATACAAGCTACCTTAGAAAATTGCATCATTAGTGATGGTAAAGATATTAAAGGTATTGTATCAATTTATAATTGAGTTAAATATAAAGATTTATCAGACAATAAATCATACACTTATCAAATTGTTGGTACAATTGAATCTAATTTAGATGAATTTAAAATTTCCAATGAATCACCATTAGCTAAAGCAATGTTAGGTTGTAAAAAAGGTGAAACTGTAGAAGTAAAAGGAATAGATCACCACTATAGAGTGACCATTGAAGAAATTTCTTCTAAGAAGATATAGATTCTATAATAAGAAGTTATATATTATAATATTATGTGCATATATTTAATATATGTATAACTATGGACAGGTAGCGAAGTGGCCAAACGCAGCTGACTGTAACTCAGCCACGAAAGTTTCGATGGTTCGAATCCGTCCCTGTCCACCATTGTTGGCCTGTAGCCAAGCGGTAAGGCAGAAGATTTTGATTCTTCCATGCGTAGGTTCGATCCCTACCAGGCCAGCCAATATGTGTCTTTAGTTTATGTAGTTAAAACATATTGTTATAATAAGGTGCAAATCCTTAGAGACACAAAACTAATTAGTACATTTAGCAAAATTGTTTGCCCCATTAGCTCAGAGGTAGAGCATTTCACTTTTAATGAAGGGGTCGAAGGTTCAATTCCTTCATGGGGCACCATTGCTGGAGTGGCGGAATGGTAGACGCACAGGACTTAAAATCCTGTGATGGCAACATCGTGAGGGTTCAAGTCCCTCTTCCAGCACCATTTGTGCAGGTGTAGTTCAATGGTAGAATTATAGCCTTCCAAGCTATTTACGTGGGTTCGATTCCCATCACCTGCTCCATTAAATATTTATTCAATGAACAACACTTTACTAGTGTTGTTTTTTAATTATTGTTAAATTAAAATGGAGTAGCTTTTATTTTTTTCATTGTTTGTTAACTTGTAAATTACGAGCAATGGCTAACTCATTATCATTCACATCATTAGTAATAACACTACCTGCAGCAATTAGAGCATTATTGCCAATATTTTTTGGAGCAATAATACTAGCATTAATACCAATTAATGAATTTTCACCAATAAAAGTGGGATAGGATTTATTTCAATCAGTATTAGCAATAATTGCTCCTGCACCAAACTTAACATTATTTAGTAAAGTAGCATCTCCAACATAATTTTTATGTCCTAATAAACATTTAGTACCAATTGTTGAGCGAACAATTTCACAATGTGGTCCAATTTTTGAATCTTGGCCAATTTTTACTTGATCTCTAATTAAATTAAAAGGTCCGATAAAAACATTATCAAAAATTTTAATTTTATTAGTAATCAATGTATTTGCTTGGATTACACAATTCTTACCAATTTCAACATTATCTCATATCATAACATTAGGATAAATAATAGTGTTATCACCAATCTCAACTTGATCAGAAATATAAGTATGATTTTCATCAATAAAAATAACACCTTTATTTTTTAAATCATTAATTAATTGTTTATTTATTTTAGGATGCTTCATAATAAATTCCTTGTTTGAATTATTAATATTTTACTAAAATATAATAGTATATTAAAAATTAAGGGTTTAATTAATATGATTAAAGCTTTTGGATATATTAACAATCAATTTATAAGAGGGAAAAATAAAATTAATGTTTATTCTATTTTAGATAATAAAACTAAAATTGGAATTATTTCATCATGTTCAAATGATGATGTTAATAAAGCATATGAAGCAGCTTATAAATGTTTTTTAAATTATAAAAATAAAAGTTTAAATGAAAAAAAGATTATTCTTAATAAGATTAAAAAAGTTTTAAAACAAAATGATGAATATTTAGCCAAATTAATTAGCATTGAAATAGCAAAACCATATCAAGATTCATTAGATGAGATTTCACGTAGTATTCAATATATTGATGAAACCATCCATACTTATGAGCAAATGATATCTAATCCTCTTTGCTTTAATGAACAAGACTTAAAAATAAAGGGTAAATCTGCTACTTATACACTTGAACCATTAGGAGTGATCCTATGTATTATCCCTTTCAATTATCCAATTAATTTACTAATTTCAAAAATTATACCTGCTTTAATTACTGGTAATAGTATTATTATTAAATGTTCATTAAAATCATCATTAGTTACTTATGAATTGATTAGATTATTAGCTAAAGAAAAAGGTATAGATAAAGGATTAATTAATTTAATTGTTGGTAGTAGCAAACTACATGGTGAAGCTTTGATTAAAAATCCAAAGTTAGCAATGGTTAATTTTACTGGTAGTAGTGAAGTAGGATTTAGTATTACTAGCAAATTAAAAAATATTCCAGTTGTTCTAGAAATGGGCGGAAAGGATGCAGCAGTAGTTTTAAAGGATGCTGATTTAGATAAAACTGCTAATGAAATTATTAAAGGTGCTTTTTCATTTAATGGTCAAAGATGTACAGCAATTAAAAGAGTAATTGTAGACACTACTATAGCTCATCAACTAATTGAAAAATTAAATACAAGAATCCAAGAACTTAAGTGTAGTAATGATCCATTTCAAACCAAAGTTACAATTACACCACTAATAAGTAGAGAAACAATTAAAATGGTTCAAACCTTTATAAGGGACGCATTATCTAAAGGAGCTAAATTAAATCAACCACTAATAATTAAAAAAAACTTAGTTCATCCGATTCTTTTAACTAATATAAAAACTAATATGTTAATTTGAAAACATGAACAATTTGCTCCAATTTTACCTCTCATTAAATTCAAAAATCAACTAGAATTAGTAAAATTAATTAATGATACAGATTATGGGTTACAAACTTCCATTTTTACCTCTAATATAAACGAGGCAATTAAACTTGCTAATTTTATTGATGTTGGAACTATTAATATTAATAAATCATCATCTAGAGGACCAGATGTTCTACCTTTTTTAGGAATTAAAAATTCTGGTTTTGGGGTACAGGGAATTACAGAAGCAATTAAATCAATGACACGTTTAAAAGGGATAATCATTAACAAATAAGTTGTGTGATAGCATCTAATTGTTTTTGGACATTATTTAAGCTATCTTCATTATCAATTAATAAAGCAAAAAAGCCATTTCTAATAACGAATTTATTTTGATAACAATCTTGGGCAATTGAATTAGCAAGCGAGACTATTTTTTTTATTTTATTCTTATCAACATTAGTTATATTTTGAATACTATCATATAAGGAAATATTTGGTAAAGTTCTACCATAAATTAATCATCCATTCTTATTATGTTTAATAAAATCATCATATCTAATAGGAACAGTAACTAGTCCTACTTCAGTAGAAACAGATTCATAATAAACTTTTGGTATTTTTTTAAATGAATACGCTGTTACTGGAACAATTATATATTTTTGTTTAAAATTAAAATTTTGATTATCAAAAATGTGAAATGTATCAGTATCTAGTCTAAATAAAGGCATATCTAAAACTTCATTTAATACATAATGTGATTCTAAACTAATATCAATTGCTTCTTTTTTGCTTTTTTGTTGTTGTAAAACTTGATTAATTATATTTATTTGATCTTCTGTTTGAATGACTGGAATAATAGTCATAAATGATAATGCACAAAAATACTCAAATAGTCGATCAATAAAGATTTTTCTAATATCAGATTTAAATAAATCAAAACTATAAGCAGGATCAGTTTTAAATTGTAAAAGTGGTTTACAATAATTTAAATTATTATTATTAATTTCTTTTAATTGAAAATTAGTTCCAAAAAAAGATTTAATTTTTCTTAATTGTAACCATTTTTTTGGTTCTTGATTATTTGTCATTTTTAAATATGTTTCTTGGAATCAAGGAGTAAATACCATCCGAATTTGTGTATCATCATTTCAAGTTCATGAAAAACTTTTTTCAAATTTTTGATTTTCAAGCGGACTACTACTTTTTTTCTTTTTATCAAAAAGTTTATTTCTATGAAATGATTCATAATTAAATTCTAGATTATCACAATATTCACTAAAACATCACATTTCATTATTTCTATAAAATTCAGGATAAGGATGAGTATAACTAGCACTAACTGTTTTAGCTACTGTTCCTGATCCATTATTGGTTTTAACTGGGACATAAATAGTAGTACTACCATGATATGTTTTCTTCCCCATTCAGTGTTTTTGATTATTATAATTAATAACAATATTATTATTGAACACTCCTCAATGGGTATTCAAAGTATTAAAATAATCTGATGATTCTAAATAAAAAGACGATAAAGATTTAATTGTATTAATTAAAGTACTACTAATAGGACCACAATTATAAAAATTTAAATATTTGTAAAGAAAAGTATTATAAAGATTCACTAGGTCAATAGTATTTATAATTTTTAAATTAGTTTCTAATTGCTCTTGTTCACATTCATTAATTTTAGCTTTTAAATTATTTTTATTTTTCTTCATCATTCGGAATTTTTTAATTAACCAAATACCTGGGAAAATTAAAAGAATTAATCCAAAAGGAATGGCGATTGCAGTTAATGCATATAAAAATTCATTATGATTTTTTTTAAAACTTTGATTTGCTTCTACTAAATTATTTTGTTTTGTTAAAAATTCACTTTTTAATGGATTAATGATTTGTTCTAAGTATGAGTTTAAATTATCTTCAATTTCTTTTGAAAGATTATTATCTCAATATTCTTGATTGAAGATAACCCCATCTCATTTATATTTAAGTTGTTTATCCATTTAATTACCTAAATTAAAAATTAATTTTGATATCAGCTCTAGTTGATTGACTAGTTTCGAATAAAGGGATTGCATGATATTTTTTTCCACTTGCAATCACTGATGTTGGGAATGTAAAAATGATTGAGTTAAAATCTGTTACATTACTATTATAAAGTCTTCTAGCAGCAGCAAGTTCTCTTTCAATCATTGTTGATTCATTAATTAATTTTTGAATTGATTGATCAGCACCTAAATTTGGATATGCTTCTACAGAAATATTAATACCAGAAGATAAATTATCAATTAGCTTTGATTTAGCTACCACATCATCAGATGTATTTTTAAAATTGCCACTTCTTAATTTTGCAATGTTTTCATATACATCTTTATTAAATTTTACATGGTTTTTTACAGCATCTACAATTTTAGTTAGTGTATCAAATCTTTTTTGCAATTGCACATCAATACCTGATGCAGCTTCATTGATTTTCATTTGCATAACATTTAATTTATTTTTTTGAGTAATTACTCAAATGTAAAAAAATCCTAATGATATGATAACTAAAAATCAAAAACCAACTTTGCTTCCTGTTGTAACTTGAACTTCACCAACATTATTATTAACTGCTGGATTATGACCTTTTTCACTAGATTGTTCATTACCTGAATACAACATATATTTCTCCTCTAGACAACAAATAGAATTTATTTTTAATTATACAATAAAAAAAGGATGGCTACCCATCCTTTTCACATATTATTATTATTTTTTATATAAGTTTATTTTAAATCATCTCTTCAAAGCGGCATAGACATACATCTAGCAGAACCCATACCTAATGATAATTGGTTTCCATTGAAAGATAATACTTTAACACCAGCTTTTTCTAAAGCTAATTGTGTTTTTCTGTTTCTGTGGTATCCAATAACTACACCCGGTGCAATTGCTAAGTAATTTGTACCATCAAAGTGAGTTTCAATGTCAATATCCATTTGTAATGCATCTTTTCCACCGATTGGAACCATAGTTACTTTTTTACCTACTACTTTTGATAAAACATTTTCTAATTTATCATTTTTTTCCATAGGTTTAATATCTTTAGGAGATTTAGCCTTTTTAGATTTTGCAATATCAATTTCTCAAATTTTTAAAACTCCAAAAATATTTCCCGAATAAAGGAAAGTAGTTTTATCTAACATTGTTAATCAAGTATCTAAGTGCATTAAATTACCCATTGGTGGTACATTAATACATAAGATTTTTTCGAATTTACAATCTTCATTTTTTGCAATATTATAAGCAATTTGCTTAATTGCATCCATACCAGTTCTTTCAGATACACCAATAGCTAGAACATCTCTACTATAAATAAAGATATCTCCACCTTCTACTGTATTTTTATATTTTCTATCATAATACATAGGAGTACCAGCATATTCTGGATGATATTCGAAAATTCATTGTGAAAAGATTGTTTCACGTTGTCTTGTTTTATATTTCATTTTGTGTAATGTGATACCATTACCAACAGATGCAAATGGGTCTCTTGTAAAGTAAATATTAGGCATTGGATCTACAACTAAATCTTTTACTTTTTTACCAATTGTCTTTGATTTCATACCAATTTCATTGTATAAAATACCAGCCATCATTTTATCTGTCATTTTACGAACGCTCTTTTTTTCAATTTCTTTCAAGTAAGCATCTACTTTTTTACGTTCATTAGGATCTTTCAAAGGAGCTTCATCCATTCATTGTTTAACAAACTTTTCTTTTAATTCAGGTGTTAATTTTTTGTAAGTTTCTGTAAATAAATCAGCTAACTCAACTACTTCAACCCCTTGTTTTTTAAGAATAGATGTAAATTCATCATGTTCTTTTTGTGCTTGTTCAACTTCAATGATAGCACTCATTAATAATTCATCAATTCTTTGTGGAGTTACATATTTTAACTCATCACCTGGACGGTGTACTAGAACTTTTCTTAATTTTCCTATTTCGCTATAAACATTAATACCTTTCATGTTTAGTAACCTCATAATAACAATAATATGTAGCATTGATTAACGCTACACTTTAATTATATATCTATTACTAAATGTTTATACACGAAAGTATAACAATTAGTATAATTTAGTTACTAAATCCCATTTTTGTTAAAACATATTTTTTTATATGTTTTGGTAATTTAGTTTCTTTAAAAATCTTTTTTAAATCAGTTTTTAAAATATCTTTATTAAGAATTTTTTCTAACAAAATTAAAATCTTATAAATATTAATATCATCATCTAAATGGTATTGTTTTTGACAACATATATTAATAAGATGATTGAATTCTCGTCGATAGAAACTTAATGTATAAGAAAAAAAGATGCCATTATGACTTAGAATGTTTCTAAATTTTCTAATTGAATGACAAGCAGAAATAAAATCATTTGTTAATCCATTAGGAATATTAAAACGAGTACAAATGTTTTCTAATACATTATCATCTTGTAAGAATATAAAAGATATTAATGTATGAAAAGATCAAGATAAACTTAAAATCTTTAATGGTAAACTTCTTACATCAATGTTCTGAGGAATTAAGTTACATGATTTTGCATTTTCATATATATCCTCATTAAAACTTGATAATCCTTTTTTTCGTAAGTGTGTGAAAGCCGGATTATTAGTGATTGTTAAAACATAATCATCATGTAAATTATTAATTTTAAAAATTTCATCCATTGATATTGTATTTAATTGTTGTTCAAAATCAAACAAGTAAGAAGCAATCATATTAGCTAAATTTTTATCAAATTCAAATAAAGCTAATAATTCTTGTGTATTTGGATGCTTCTTGCACTCTTTTGATGCTTCTTTTAATAATTTACCATAACAAGAAACTATCCGATAGTATCCATATTTATTTATATGTTCTAAAATATCAGATTTTTTTACCTTAATTCCTTGTGCCTCTATTTTTTTAAATAGTTCATTTGTTTGCATGATTAATATAATAATACTATATGCAACAATTATTAAGAAAAAGAAAATGTTTATTAGCCATTGAAACTAGTTGTGATGATACATCAATTGCTATCATTAATAATGATCAACTAGTAGCTAATATTGTGATTTCTTCAGCAGATGAACAAACAAAGTATGGTGGAATTGTCCCAGAATTAGCTGCTAGAAAACATGAAGATAATATCATTAGAGCATTTAAATTAGCTCAGACAAAAGCAAATATTGATATTAATGATATAGATATGATTGCTTATACCAATTATCCTGGTTTGAGAGTTTCGTTAAATGTTGGTGAAATATTTGCTTATACTTTATGTTTATTATTAAAATTAGAACCTATTAAAATTAATCATATATATGCCCATATTTTTTCTTTCTGAGATTTTAAAAGTAAGATAAACTTTCCCTTTATATCTTTAATTGCATCAGGTGGGACCACTAGTATATTTTTAGTTAAAAGTGTTAAAGATATAATTTTACTTAATGAAACTCAAGATGATGCTATTGGTGAATGTTATGATAAGATTGCTCGAGAATTAGATCTTGGTTACCCAGGTGGTCCTAAAATTGATAAACTATATGATAGTAGAAAAACAAACATTAATTTTTTAATGCAAAAAAATGCACATAATGACAAAAGTTTTTCTTTTAGTGGTTTAAAAACAGCTGTTTTAAATTATATTAATAGTTCAAAGATGAAAAAACAAAATATAGACATAGTGGCAATTGCTAGTAGCTTTCAAAAAACAGCCATTAACATGCTTTTAGAAAAATTGTTTTTTTATACCAAACAATATCAATGTCAAGCAATTAGTATTGGTGGGGGAGTTGCTGCTAATTCATTATTAAGACAAGCAATTAGACATTATTTTAAAAATATGGATATCTATTTACCAGATATAACTTTATGCGGAGATAATGCAGCAATGATTGCTATCTATGCTTATTTAATAACTAAATAATAAAGTTTTTGATGGCTCAATAAACTTTATTGTGTTTTTGTTTAACATAATAATGACAATAGTTTCTTAATTCATAATTATCAATTTTTACTGAAACAGGCAAACCTACAACTTGAAACATTGGAACATCATTAGCTGAATCACCAATTGCTGTTGTTCTAGCAATAGGATGGTTTAATGCACGACAAATTAATTTAACAGCGTTAGCTTTATTAGAATTTTTAGCAACAATTTCATAAAAATATTTCTTTGTTTTCAAAATTTCAATATTTTGATTATCAGCTAATTCTTTATAAGCAGTATACAATTGCTTGTTTGAAAAAACATTAGCAAAAATATTAATTTTATAAGATTGCATTGTTTGATAGTTTCTTAATTTAGCAATGTTTCAATTATTAAATCTCTTAAACAATGAAGCAAATTTAGTTCCGCTAGTTGAATGAATTTTTCCTCTCTCAACTCCGATTTTAGTATATGGAGCAAAACCTAACTTGTTTCTTTTACAAACGTGGTAAATTTCTTTGCAATCATTATTACTAATTAAGCCTTCATAGATCACTTTTTCTCTACCACCTCTTAAGTCGTAGATAACATTTCCATTTAAACAAGCACAAAACTCAATTGGTCTTTCTAAATAATTATTAATCTGTTTAATATATTTTGTTGTGTTTAAATATGTTTTACCAGTAGTTATAACTACCTTACCTCCAAGAGATGAAAACTCATGTAAAGCATATAAATTCTTTTTTGGTATTTTTTTAAATGTTGACAATAATGTCCCATCTAAATCTAAAAATAATAAATCATAATTTAATTTATACATAGCATTGAAATTATACTAAATGAAAAACAAAAATTATAAAATACTTCCATATTAATTTTATTTTATTATTGAATATTTGATAATTCTAGGAACATTTTTAGTTAAAAGTCCTTTTTTTCTCTTTTCTTAAATTAGAAATCTAACTTGTTTTCTTTTTTATATTTTAAAGTCTTAATAAAATGATATTTTTGTAAAAAATTTCTTTTTTATCAAAAAGTATTATAATTTTTGTTGTACTATAATGTTTTAGTTCATTATGGTTAGGGAAAGTTTAAATTGAAAACCAATTCTATTATGATTCTTAGTGTACTCACTAATAGTGTTGATTATTGCGATTATTATTGCATCAATTATTAATCTTTGACCTCTAGTTTATGCAGTTTTATTATTATCACCTGCATTAACACTAGTCGAACTATTGAACTTATTTAATGTAAAGTTAATAGATAAACAAATTGAAAAACATAAATCTAAAAAGGTTATTATATGATTCTCAATTGGTTTATTTTTATTTAGATCAATATTATTAGTTGCCCCTTTTATTATTGGTTTATTAGTTGATTTCTTGATATTAAATATCTTTAATGTTTACATGATGATTGCTTTCTTTTGTGTTTCCCTTATTTTCTTTAATGTTTTATTATATTTAGACAGTAAAGGAAAACTGAAAACTTGTTTTTTTAATAAGAAAGAAAAATAGGAGTCTTTAATGCAAGAGTGATTAGATGGAGGTTGAAAAACTTTCCTTGATGATTTTTCATTACCACATGTAATTGTTTTAATATTAGCAAGCTTAATGATCATTGGATTATCATTTGCCTATTATCTTCAAAACCGAAATTTTAAGGTTAAAGATAAACCAAAAAGATATTCTATTTTAGTAGAAAAGTTTGTTGATATGGTTAAAGCAATGGTTTTGGAAACATTTGGACCAAGATTCATTAAATATACTCCTTATTTTATTTTCTTATTTGGCTTTTTGTTTATTTTAAACATTTTTCAAATTTTTGATATTAGTGAAGCTACCAGTTCATATACTGTACCACTAACCCTTGGCCTAATTACTTGGATTAGTTCTATTTTTTGTGCAGTTAAATACCAAAAATTATCTTTTTTGAAACACTTATGTTTTTGTATAACTGTTAAAAAGAAGAAAATACCTTTATTACCTAATCCAATTGAAATTATGGGAAAATTTACACCATTAATTTCTATTTCTTTCCGGATTTGAGGAAACATTATTGCTGGAGCTATCATTTATTCTGTTATTTATTGAGCACTTGGCTCAATTGCTGAGAACATAGAGATTGTTCCGATAATTATTGGTGCAATCTTAATTATCCCAGCTCTTACAGGCTATTTATCATTATTTGTAGGATATATTCAAGCATATGTTTTCACACTATTATCTATGACTTATATTTCTATGCCAATTGAAGAAGGTTTAGTTGAACATGCCAAACAAGAACAAGAAAAATTGTTAAAAAAACAAAAAAATGTAGATAATTTAAAGTTAAAGAATGATAATATTTCTATTCAAGAATAAGAAGGAGGATATATGGCAATTGATTTTACATACATTATAGAATCAGCGCAAAATGCAAGTGATGCAATCTCAACAACTGTTGAAGCTTTTAATCATTCTACTAATGTCGCTATGGAGGCATTAAATAGTATTCAAAACACACAGGATGTAGTTTTACAAGCAGCTAATGATGGTGCTGATAATATGAAAAAAATGGGGGCTTTTATAGGTGCCGGTTTAGCAATGGTTGGAGCTTCAGGGGTTGGTGCTGGTCAAGGTTATGCTGCTGGTGCAGCTGCTTTAGCTGTTGCTCGTAACCCTGAAATGAAATCACAAATTATGTCAACAGCAATTATTGGAATGGCAATCGCTGAGTCTGCTGCAATTTATGCTTTGATTATTGCAATCTTATTAATATTTGTTGCTTCCTAATAAAAATATGAAAAAGAAACTTAAATCTAAAAAAATTATTTTATTCACTTTTTTACTATTAATTGTTTCTTTGTTTTCGATTCCATTTCTAGTTAGTTGTAATGGGGAAATTGGTGGGATAGTAAATGCAACAACAATAGTCAATTTAATTTTTCCTAATATTTGGGTCTTTGTTGCTACTATTATTTCTACTATCATTTTATTGAGTGCAATTATTTGATTTGTTTGAAAACCATTAAACAAAAAAATAGATGAAAGAAAAAAATATCTTAACCAAGAATTAGAAGATGCTGAAAAAGCTAAACAAGATGCTTTTATAGCTAAGACACAAGCTCAAGAAGAATTTGCTAAAGCCCAAATGGATGCAACTAGAATAGTACAAAATGCAAATGAAAGAGGTAATGATCTATATAATCAATTACAAGATAAAGCTAAAGAAAATGCTTATCAAATAGTTAAGAATGCACAAGAAGAAATCGATATTGAAAAAAGAAAAATGCAAACAGAAATGCATCAACAAATACTAGATATTGCTTTTGATGCAGCAACACATGTAAGCAAGAAAAATATTTCTAAATCTGATAGTGATAAGTTAATTGATGAATTCATTGATGAATATCAAAAAATGAAGGAATAAAATTTATGCAAGACAACATCAATGCTAATGAATATGCCAAGGCAATTTTTGAATTAGCAAAAGAAGAAAAAGAAGTTGAACGAATTTATGATGAATTATTAGGATTATTACAAATTTTTAAAGATGATCCTAAATTATTATTTTGATTTACAACATTAGAAATTGGCAACGATAATAAAATAGTTTTTTTTGAGCAATGTTTTTCCAAACACATTCATTGAATATTTGATAATTTTTTTCATTACTTAATCTTAAAAAATGATGAAAGATTAATCTTAAAAATATTTAGGAAATTAGATAACTTTTTATGTCAAGAATTAAAAATTATAAAAGTAGAAATATCAAGTGCTTATGAACTAACAACTGATCAAATAAATAAACTAGAAAAAGTCATTAGTGATAAATTAAAAAATAAAATTAAACTAATTATTAACATTGATGAATCATTAATTGGTGGGATTAAAATTCAATATGGTGATAAAGATTTTGATGGAACAATATGTGCTAAACTAGCTGATTTAAAAAATAAAATTAAAGGAGAAATATAATGTCAACCAGTCGATTTGCTTCTATTATTAAAGAAAATATTAAAAACTATAATAAGAAAATTTTAAAATCCGAAGAAGGGATTGTTATTTCTGTTGGAGATAGTATTATTATTGCCTCTGGTTTAAAAAATGTAATGCTTAATGAAATTGTTGAATTTGAAAATGGGGTAACTGGATTAGTACAAAATCTAGAAGAAGATGTTGTTGCCATTATTTCTTTAGGTAAATATGAAGATATTAAAGAAGGTTCAATAGTAAAAAGAACACATCAAGTTTCTAAAATTAAAGTTGGTGATGGATTCTTAGGAAGAATTGTTGATGCACTAGGTAACCCAATTGATGGTAAAGGAGTTATTAAAGGGAAAATGGAATATCATGATCTTGAAAAAATAGCACCTGGAGTAATGACTAGAAAATCAGTAGATCAACCAATGCAAACTGGTATTTTAGCAATTGATTCTATGTTTCCAATTGGTAAAGGACAAAGAGAATTAATTATTGGTGATCGTCAAACAGGAAAAACAACAATTGCTTTAGATACTATCATTAATCAAAAAGGTAAAGATGTTTATTGTATTTATGTTTCTATTGGTCAAAAAGCATCATCAGTAGCTAATGTTATGAGAATTCTTTTAGAAGCAAAAGCTGATGAATATACTACAATTGTTTCTTCACCAGCAAATGATTTTCCATCTCTTAATTACCTTGCTCCATTTACAGGTATTTCATTAGCTGAATATTGAATGAGTCAAGGTAAAGATGTATTAATCATCTATGATGACTTATCAAAACATGCTGTTGCATATCGAACAATCTCATTATTATTAAGGAGACCTCCTGGTAGAGAAGCTTACCCTGGTGACATTTTTTATTTACACTCTCGTTTATTAGAAAGATCATGTCGTTTAAATGAAAAAAATGGTGGTGGATCAATTACTGCTTTACCTATTATTGAAACATTATCAGGAGATATTTCAGCATATATTCCAACCAATGTTATTTCAATTACTGATGGTCAATTGTTCATGCAAGCTAATTTATTTAATAGTGGACAAAGACCTGCCATTGATGTTGGATTATCAGTTTCTAGAGTTGGTTCCGCTGCTCAAATTAAATGTGTGAAACAAGCTTCATCATCATTAAAATTAGAATTAGCTAGTTATAATGAACTTCAATCATTTGCTCAATTTGGTTCTGATTTAGACAAGGAAACAACTAAAGCATTAAACCATGGTAAACGAATTATGGAATTGTTAAAACAAAGACAATCAAATCCTATTAATGAAATTGATGAAACAATTATTTTGTTTTTAATTAAGGAAAAATTCATTGATTTTATCCCTGTTGAAAATGTAGTAGACTTTAAATTAGATTTAATTAGAGCAGCCACTAATTGAAAATCAAAAATGATTTTAACTAAAACTCAAAATATTGATGAAAACACTGAAAAAGTTTTAAGATATGAAATTAAAAATTTTATTTTCTATTATATTAATCAAATTACAAATTACAATTATCCAATTGGTTTAACAAAAGATGATCTTCAACCTACTAATGAGGAAAAAGAAGCATACAAGAAAACAGATAACATAACTTTCTCAAAATCAAAACCAGATGAATTACCAAAACAAGCAAACAAAATAGAAGAACAAAAAACAAAAGCTAAGAATAATTCATTTATTAAAAATAAAAAAACTAATAATACAAAAGTAAAATCAATTGCTCCTAAAAAGAAAAATGAAATTTCAAAAGAACAAAAGCATACAATTGTTAAATTAAAAGATGCTAATGATTACAACTATAAACGAAGACTTACTGAATGATTAAAAAACGCTGGTTATAATGAAAAAGAAAAAAAATGTTCAATTTGTCATAATGATTGTAATACTTCAATTCTTTTAGAAAATCATAAACATATTTGTTATACATGTTGAATTAAAAAGAGCAATTTTAAAAAAATAAGTGGATCTAAGTAATATATTATGGGAAAAGAACAAACAAAATTTCAGATTTTAAAAAACAAAATTAAATCATTTTCTAAAAAACAAAAAATTCTTTATTTTTTAGGAATAATATTTTGTATTGTTCTAATTGCATTTTTGATTTATGGTTTGGTAGCAATCACTAATATTCAAAGTGATTATTTTAAAGCAACTGATCAATGGCTTAATCCTGATAAAAATGGTTCATCAATAATTAATGGTGTAGATTATGGACAAATAGCAAAAAACCACCCTACTTGGGGAGCTAAACAAATAGCTTGGTTTTTAACTTCTAATGATCATATAGGTGGTCCAATATATATTGCTATTATCATTGCTGGTTTTTTATTATTACCATTAGCTATTTATTTAATAAGTTTCCATGCTATTTTATTATTTCCTAAAAAATCAAAGGAAGAAAAACTTCAGAAACAAGCTTTAAAAAAACAAAAAGCTAATTTAAAGAAAGGAGTTAAATAATGTCATTAGATGAATTAAAGAAAAGAATTTCCTCAATTAAAACAACATCAAAAATTACTAATGCAATGAAATTAGTTGCTGCTAGTAAAATTATTAAACAAAAAGCAATTTATGCAAAGATCCATGATTATTATGAAGAATATTATCAAATAGTTGGTAAGATTTTGAATTTATCCAATGAATTTAATTATCAAATAGATAATAATACCAAAACACTATATATTGTAATTACTTCGACTTTAGGATTGTGTGGTGGATACAATAATAACATTATTAAATATGTTTTATCAGAAATGAAAAACATTGATTATATTTTACAAATTGGTAAAAAAGGCAAAGGATATTTTAAACGTAATCTAAATGAAGAACAAATCATTGAATTTGATAACTTTAATAATGATAATTTATATGAAAGCTGTTTGATTTTAGCTAACTATGTTGTGAAATTATTTAATGAGCATAAATTTAAAGCTATTAAAATTGTTTATACTAAATTTATTAATGCCATTACCTTTCAACCAACAACTTTAAATTTGATTCCCTTTGATAAAAAAATCTTGGAAAAAGAAAAAGCATTATCTATTAATGACTTTGATTTTGAACCTAAAAAAGAAATCATTATTCATGAGATATTATCTAGTTATTTATCTAGTATGATTTATGGTTCAATTATCGAATCATCAATTAGTGAAAATGCATCTAGAAGAAATGCGATGGATACAGCATCAGATAATGCTAATGAATTAATTGAAAATTTAAAATTAGTATTTAATAGAATTAGACAAGCAAAAATTACAAATGAGATTACAGAAATTGTGGCAGGAAGTGAGGAAAATTAATATGACACAAACAAAAAAAACAAGTGATGAAAAAAGTATTGGGTATATTCATCAAGTATTAGGACCAGTAGTTGATGTGTATTTTGCTGGTAGAATGCCTAATATAAATGATGCTCTAGAAGTTGATAATCAAGGTAAAAAATTAGTTTTAGAAGTAGCACAATTAATTAGTGGTGATATTGCTAGATGTATTTCAATTGATACAACTAATGGGTTAGTAAGAGGACAAGAAGTAATTAATACAGGAGCACCAATCTCTGTTCCAGTAGGAAAAGAAGTATTAGGAAGGATGTTTAATGTAACTGGAGATCCAATTGATGATAAACCACCAATTCAAAATCCTAAATTAAGACCAATTCACAATACTGCTCCAAGTTATGAAGAACAATCAGCAGCAACTGAAATATTAGAAACTGGAATTAAAGTAATTGACCTTTTAATACCTTATGTTAAAGGAGGAAAAATTGGTTTATTTGGTGGTGCTGGTGTTGGTAAAACTGTTTTGGTACAAGAATTAATTCATAATATTGCTACAAGTAGTGGTGGTTTGTCTGTTTTTGCTGGTGTTGGCGAAAGAACAAGAGAAGGAAATGATTTATATTATGAAATGATTGATGGTGGTGTGATTGATAAAACAGCATTAGTTTTTGGTCAAATGAATGAACCACCAGGAGCAAGAATGAGAGTTGCATTAACAGCATTAACTATGGCGGAAGAATTTAGAGATCAATATAAACAAGATGTTTTATTGTTCATTGATAATATTTTTAGATTTACACAAGCTGGTTCAGAGGTTTCAGCACTATTAGGAAGAATGCCTTCAGCAGTTGGTTACCAACCAACGTTAGCCTTTGAGATGGGACAATTACAAGAAAGAATTACATCTACTAAATCAGGTTCAATCACTTCAGTACAAGCAGTTTATGTTCCTGCTGATGACTTAACTGATCCAGCACCAGCAACAATTTTCTCCCATTTGGATGCTAAAACTGTTTTAGATCGATCAATCGCCTCTTTAGGGATTTTCCCAGCTATTCATCCACTTGAGTCAAGTTCACGTTTATTGGAACCAAAAATTGTTGGTGTTGAACATTATAAGGTTGCACGTGAGGTACAAAGAATATTACAAAAGTTTAATGAATTACAAGATATTATCGCCATCTTAGGAATTGAGGAATTGAGCGAAGAAGATAAATTAGTTGTTAACCGTGCTCGTAAAATCAGAAACTTCTTATCACAACCATTCTTTGTGGCTGAAAAATTCTCAGGTAAACCAGGTAAATTTGTTAAAGTAGCCGATACTGTTAAAGGATTTAAAGATATTGTGGAAGGGAAATGTGATGATATCCCTGAATCTTATTTCTTATATGTAGGTACAATTGATGAAGTTTATAGTAAGTATAATAAAAATAAATAAGGATTTTTTTCAATATGAACTTAATACAATTAAAAATGATTACACCTGAGGGTGTCAAATTTGATAAAAAGGTTAAGATTTTTAATACTAAAACTGTTAATGGTGCAATTGGTATTAATGCTAATGAAACAGGACTAATAGCTAAATTAGTTAATCATACTTGTTCAATTACAATAGATGATAAATCTAAAGTAGAATATGTTATTTTAGATGGTTTATTATATTCTACAAAAAGTATTATTAAAGTCTTTGCTAATTATTGTGAAGAAAAGAATAAGATTGATATTAATAAAATTAAAAAAGAAATTGAAACTTTAAGCAAGAAATCCGAAAATAAAGATATAGTTGTCCATGAAACCAATGACTTTAAATTAAAGCAAAACCTTGCCATTTTAGAAGCAATTAAATAATTTTCATTAAATCCATTGAATAATGAAGTAATTCCTTTTGCCTTTTTTGATAATACTAAATTGTTGGGCAATAGTATTTTTATTTGAAAAAACCTTATTTTCATCATTTTCCTTCATACCATTAACCATAATAGCATTTGCTGAAATTAATTGTCTAGCTTCTCGATTTGAAGGAGCAATCTTTGCTTTTACTAACAACTCTACAAGCGTGTATTGAAAATTTGCTAATTGGATATTTGGAATAGTTTTAACTATTTGAATCAATTCTTGCTCATTTAATGAATTAAAATTATCAGTAAATAAAGCATTAGATATTTTAATTGATTGTTGATAAGCTGCATCTCCATGAATGTCAGATACAATCACCTCTGCTAGTTTTTTTTGTGCTGCTCTAGCCTTTGGATTTTCTTCTAGTGTTTTTGCAAGACCATCGATTGTTTTCTTGTCTAGCATTGTTAGTGTTTTTAATAATTTGATAACATCTTTATCTTCTTGATTAATAAGAAATTGGTACATCTCATAAGGTGAAGTTAGTGCTTTATCAAGAAAAATAGCCCCTTTCTCTGATTTACCAAATTTACTACCATCTGCTTTTAATAATAAATTAATTGTGATTCCACAAGCAAGATTATCATCACCAATAACTTTACGAATCATTTCACAACCAGTAGTGATATTCCCTCATTGGTCACTACCACCTACTTGAATGGCAATATTCTTGGTTTGGTAATAAAATAAAAAATCATAACCTTGAATTAAAGTATATGTGAATTCAGTAAATGAAATTCCACTTTCTAGTCGATTACTAATAGTCTCCTTTTCTAACATATAATTGACATTAATTAATTTTCCGATATCTCTTAAAAAATCTAAGAATAAGTAATTTTTAAAATGTTCATAGTTATCTAGTACCTCTACTTGACCATATTTTTGTAATTGTTTAATAATATTTTTTTTATTTTCATTAATTAAATCAATATCTAATAAATTTCGTTCGCTAGATTTTCCTGATGGATCACCAATCATTCCAGTTGCTCCACCTACTAGTCCAAAAGTAGGAACACCTCATGTTTTAAATCTTCTTAGCATCATTATCATTACATAATTACCAAGATGAAGTGATTTTGCACTTGGGTCAAAACCTATATAAACACCTTTTTTTTGTTTTAAAGCTTTTAAGAACTTTTCTTCATTAGTAATATTATTCAATAGTCCTCTTCATTTTAAATCATCTATAATTTTATTATTCATTTAAGTTCCTTATTATTAATATTTTAATTATATAAAACAAAAAGCTTAAAAATTCCTTATAAATTCTAAATAACTATTTTATTAGAAAATAATGATTGTTTAAAGATCTAAAATCCTAGTTAAAACAAAAGATATATTTATTACTGATAAATTTAAACATCATTATAAAATTACAAATGATTTAATATAGATGGATAGTCAATCAATATATAACTTTAATGTGAATTCTGCAAAAATTCTATACTTCTTATAAAGATGGATGATGATACTATCATGATTATGTAAAAATAAATTCTTTAAAGATTGTTCAAATCACCATCTTTCTGGACTGGCTAGTAAAATCAAGTTTGACAATAAAAAATCCCACCAAATATAATTGGTAGGATTAGTTAGCTTTTTTACTAACTTCCGAAAGGACCTATATGTGTTTTAAAATAGATTTTATTTATTAATAAAATATATACTAGCTTTTTAGAAAGTTGAGTTTTAAAGTAGACTAAAATTTTACATCAATTTATTATATAGTAAGGTTTTTTTCATATAATTAGAGCAATTATTTTAAATACTTAAAATTGTGCTTAACTACATATACTTACTTAAATTTATAAATATTTTTTTATTCATAGATAACTATAAGAATTTATATATCACATTCCTTATAAATTCTAAATAAAGCAATTGAATTAGTATCAACAGAACTATGAGTAGTATAAAAACCTCCTCAATT
>CAJGBT010000013.1 GCA_904501665.1 uncultured Bacilli bacterium
AGGTACAACTAAATATGACAAATTATGTTGAATTTCACAATAATAAAAGATTAACCAAAATAGATGGTAAATGATTTACACCTACTGAATATGAAAAAAATTTATATAATGAAAGTGGGCAATTTATTTAAAACCGTCTACTTGTAGCCGCTATTGTTGTTTTATTATACTTAAAAACCTTTTTTAGTAAATTTAGTTTATTATTTTCACACATGATATATAAACGATCTAATTTTTTGATTTCATAATTTTGGTCAATATCATATATTAAACTAGCATTAACTTTATTTGGTTTAACTGCAAAAATTTTAAAAATCCCTTTTTCAATAAATTTACATTTTACACCATCAAATTTATCAGCCTTAATCACAACACTTACAATGCTAATCTCATTTCATTGTTTAACAATGGTAATATCATCATAAATAATTTGTTGTGCAGTAATAATGGCCGAATCTTTTTCTGGGAAAATAACATTTTGAACTCCAATAGCTTTTAAAAGTCGACTATGAATAGTATTTTGGGCTTTAGCAATAATATTTTTAACACCTAAATCTTTTAAGTTGGCACAAGTTAATAAGGAATTTTCGATATCAGCCATAGCTACTACTACTAGATCAAAACGTTGAATATTCATAGAATTTAAAGATTCGATGTTAGTAGCATCAATTATTAGAGAATTATTTATTCCCTGTGAGTCAGCAAACTCTTGTACTACTTTTTTATCAACATCACCAATAAAAACAGAAACGTCACTTTTAATTAAATTTAAAGCTAAGTTTTTTCCAAATCTTCCTAAACCAATAACAAAAACACTTTTCTTCATAATGAATATATTTAACTATTGTTGTATTATACTATAATATAATTCATCATTATATTAGAAATCAATTAATATGTTTGAAAATCAAATTACTAAGGTTAAAAAATATTTTAAAAACTTGTTTACTAAAAAAGGAGTAAAAAACTTTTTCTTAGGTTCAACTACAACTAGAAAAATTTTTAGATTATACTTCCTAATTTTGCTATTATTTTCTATTTTATTATACCTACCAATTTCCTTAGAACCTTTCCAACATGAAGGTTTTGCAGGAAATGATTTTCACCTTGAATATATTAATAATCAATATGTAATGCAACTATACACTTTTGATGGAACACAATGGAATAATGATGTTAATTTTAGTTTCAATTTTTTTGATTGTCTTTTTACTGCTTTTAGTGCCTTTACTAACACAGGTCTAAGTTTAGCGCCGACAAACCAACTATTTTCTACATTTGGAAAAGTAGTTTTAATGTTCTTAATTCAAATTGGTGGTTTCGGGGTCATGTTCTTCTTATTTTTAATTTGAAGATTATTTAATAAAAAATTAGATAAGGTAAGTATTAATCAAATTTTAATAGCCCAATCTGAAAAAGGAAATCTTAAATTAGGTGATACTCAAAAGATGTTAATTACATCTTCTATTTTTATTTTGTCTATTGAATTTATTTTTGGTCTTTTTTTCTCATTGTGATTCTTAAAAGTACCAGCATATATAAATTATTCACCAGTTAATAATGATACACATTTTACAATTGACTCTTCTATGTTTAATAGTCTTTATAATAATCCTGGTAATGCTTTTTTAAGTGGTTTTTTTCATTCTGTCTCTTCAATCAATAATGCAGGATTTGATATTATTGGTGAGCATTCATTAGCAGCATATCGGAATAATTCAAATGCCATTTTTCTTCTTATGACTACATTTATTTTTGTATTAGGAGGAATTGGTTTTCCGGTTGTTTATGATGTTATGAAAAAGTTTGATATTGAAAAAAAGAAAATTATTTTATTTTCAAAATTCAACATTACCTTTTTTAAAATAAAAAGAAATCATAAACATAAAATCTCATTATTGACTAAAATAGTTCTTTGAACCTCATTAATTCTTGCTATTATTTCAATTGTTTTATCTTTTATCTTTGAATGTACATCAGTTGGTGGTGGACCAAATTATTTATGAAATGATCATTCAGGTGCTTTTGGAGAAGGTAGTAGTAATTTAATTTATTTCAATAAATCTATTAATATTATGTTTCAAGCACTGACTACTAGATCAGCTGGTTTCTCAACATTTAATAATGGTTCATTAAATCCTTCAACTAAATTATTTAATATTTTTTTAATGTATATTGGTGGTGCCCCATCTTCAACTGCTGGAGGTATTCGAGTAACTACTCTAGCTATTGTATTTTTGGCTATTTTAGCTAGGTTTGCGGGAAAAAGGAATCTTAATATTTTTAGAAAAGCAATTCCAAAAGATAACATTATTAATGCTTGTATAGTAAGTTTTATTGGTTTAATCATTTTATGTTTAGGTGGGGTTATTTTAATTAGTAATTTTGATCAAGGAAATGCTAATTTAGATTCATTTACTAATGCATTATTTGTTTCTGCTTCATCTTTTGGTACTACTGGGCTTTCTACAATTTCACTAGCAAAATTAGATTGATTTTCTAAACTATATTTAATGATTCTTATGTTTATTGGACAATATGGTATATCTTCGACTTTATTAGTATTTAGACGAAGTAAAATATCTACTAATAATTATCAATATTTAGAAGAAGGTGTAAGAATTGGATAAAAACATTTTATAAAATAAAATTATGAAACTATTAGCCTCAAATAAAAAAATTAATTTAAATTATGAAATATTAGATACTTATGAAGCAGGGATTGAATTATTTGGAACTGAGGTAAAATCAATTGCTGCATCTAATTGTTCTATTAATGAGGCTTTTATTATTTTCAAAGGAAATGAGGCTTTTGTTATTAATATGCATGTTGCCCCTTATTTTCAAGGTAACATTCAAAACAAGGACCCTTTGAGAAATAGAAAACTATTGCTTCATAAAAATGAACTAATAAAAATTAGTTTTCAAATAAAAAAAGAACGACTTACATTAGTGCCAGTTAATATTTATTGGAAAAACAATAAAATTAAAATAAAAATAGCAATTTGTAAAGGTAAAAAATTATTTGATAAAAGACAGGACTTAAAACTAAAAGATGATAAGATTAAAATGAGAAGATATTAAATAAGTTAGGAAGGTTAATATGTGTACATCAGTAAAATATAAAAATATATGTGGTCGTAATTTAGACTTGCAATACCCGTTAGATAATAAAGTAGTAATTACACCAAGAAACTATTTATTTAATTTTAGACATACAAAAGAAAATAACAAAAATGGTTTTGCTATGATTGGAATGGCTCTAGTTAAAAATAATTATCCATTGTATTTTGATGCAATGAACGAATATGGTTTATTTGTTGCTGGACTTAATTTTGATGGCTTTGCTTCATATTTTAATGAAGTAGAAGGAAAAACCAATATTTGTTCATTTGAACTAATTCCTTATATTTTAAGAAAATGTAAAAATATTAGTGAAGTTAAAAAATTATTAAAAGATGTTAATATAACAAAAACTGCTTTTAGTAAGGAACTAACTCCTAGTCCATTGCATTGACAAGTAGCAGATAAAAATGAGGTTATTGTAATTGAACAAACAGTTCATGGTTTATCAATATATGATAATCCATATCAAGTTTTGACTAATAATCCAGGATTTACTTATCATGCTGAGAATATTAAAAAATATATTAATATCAAACCTGATCATTATAGTAGCAGTAAATTTACTAATGGTCTTGAAATTAAAGCTAATTCTAATGGAATTGGTACTGCCTCATTACCTGGTGGTTTAAACTCTGAAGACCGATTTATTAAAGTTGCATTTACTTGTTTAAATTCTGTTAGTGAAGATAATGAAAGTGATGAATTAAATCAATTTTTTCATATTTTAAAATCAGTTGAGCAAACAAGAGGTCAAGTAATTAGTTTGGAAAATTTATACGAAATTACCTTATACTCATCTGCAATTTCTAGCAAAACATTGACTTATTATTACACTACTTATGACAATAGCCAGATAAATGCAGTTAAATTAAATACAAAGAATATTAATTTAAATGATGAACAATTATTCATTTATGAATTAGCCAACAAAATTAACATTAACTACCAAAATTAATAAAAATTTAATATTTTTATTTTTTAATCATAAACAAATCTTTATGTCACTTTTCCTTATATATATAACTATAGAAAAGTGATTTTTTTTGCTTTTTTTGTTAAAAAAAGATATTTTTTATAAAAATATGATAGCATAAAAGTGTGATAAAGTGGGGGAAAATGTGTTTTTAGGAACTTTTGAACATAATTTAGATGCTAAAAATAGATTAACAATTCCTTCTAAAGTATTGAATACTTTAGATGGGAATATGCTTGTGGTATCTAAAGGGTTTGATGGTTGCTTAGAAGCAAGATCTCCAAGTGATTTTAAAATATTCGTTGATAAATTAATGGCTTTATCACAAAATAAATTAACTACTAGAACTATTCTTAGACAGTTATTAGCCAATGCTGCAGAAATTGAAATTGATAGTGCTAACCGAATTTTAATTCCTAATAATCTATTAAAAGAAGTCGGAATAACAAAAGAGGTTACTATAATTGGATTAGGTAATAAATTAGAAATATGAGATTCTAATCAATATAGCAAGTTCAAGGAAAATAGTGATGGCATTTTAGAAAAAATAGCTGAAGATTTAGATGATAATGGAATTTAATTTACATACTAGTGTTCTAATCAATGAAACAATTGATGCTTTAAAGATTGAACCGAATGGGATTTATGTAGATTGCACTATTGGTCGTGGTGGACATGTTGATTTAATGTTAGCTAAATATCCAAATATTACTATTATTGGTATTGATAAGGATTTAACTGCAATAAATTTTTTAAAATCAAAATTTAAAGCAAATCAAAATGTTTATTTAATTCATGATGATTTTAAAAACATTAAATCAATTCTTAAAACATTAAAGATCAAGGAAGTTGATGGTTTTTTATTTGATTTAGGTGTTTCTTCACCACAATTAGATGATCCTTTACGCGGATTTTCTTACCATCAAAATGCAAGATTAGATATGCGTATGAACCAACAGCAGGATTTAGATGCTTATAAAGTAGTTAATGAGTATACAGAGAAAGATTTAATAAGAATCTTTAAAAGTTTCGGAGAAATAAAAAAACCTAATAAAGTAGTAAAAGCAATTATTACTAAACGGCAAAAAACTCCAATTAAAACTACTTATGATTTAGTTGAAATCATTAAGAATAATGCTAGTAAAGATATCCTAATATTACCTAAACATCCAGCGAAAAAATTTTTCCAAGCAATTAGGATTGAAGTCAATAATGAATTAACTTTTTTATCTAATAGCATTAAAACATGTTTTAGTTATTTATCAAAAAAAGGAGTAATTGCTATTATTACTTTTCATTCATTAGAGGATAAGATAGTCAAAACAACATTTAATGAATTAATCAATAAATTTAATTTACCATCTTATTTACCAATTAAAAACTCTAATGTTCTATCAACAAAAATTATTTATCCAAGTGAATTAGAAATTAAAAATAATAACCGTTCGCGATCTGCAAAGTTAAGAATTTTATACAAATAGGAGGTTTCATGAATAATAAAGATTACATCAATGTTTTATCTTTAAACGATAACAAGATAGCATTAT
The DNA here is from genome assembly GCA_904501665.1 of uncultured Bacilli bacterium. GTDB lineage: Bacteria > Bacillota_I > Bacilli_A > Mycoplasmatales > Mycoplasmoidaceae > Mycoplasma_L. The sequence continues at coordinate 5,647 of CAJGBT010000013.1, forward strand.
TAGTATTTAAAAAAGAATATGATGATTTAATTTTATTGTATGAAAAAAATACTAGTCTAAATAATAACCAGATTTGTAATGGTTTTATCAAAGAACCAGAAGAGGTTATTAAGATAATCAAACAAATCATACAAGATGCTAAACACATTTTAAATATTGATTTGAAATCTCTTTTTGTTTCAATTGATATTGATAAAATATCAATTCAAGATTTTCGTAGTGAACGAATTAAAGTTCCTAGTGGAATTTTAGATGATAACACTTGAAGAAATGAAATTCTTAAAAAAGTTAATATTACACAAGAGTCTAGTAAGCATATTTTAGATATAAGTATTTTTGAATGAATTATTAATGGTAAATCTCATTTTTCTCTTGATAATCAATATCAAGTGAATTTTGTAGATGTTAAGGGTTATATGTATCAAATTAACCGGGTTCAATATGAACAATATATCAAAATGTTTCAAACATTAAATTTAGATTTTAGATTAATACCATTAGCAATGAATTATACTAGTACAACAAGATCATCTAGAATTAAGAATTATGAAATGTTTATTAATTTAAATAATCAAGGTTTGGTTGTTAGTGTTACTCAAGGAAATCACTTGATTATTTCTACTTTTGAAAAAGATTTATCATTGACTAATTTCATTACACATTTAGCAAGTGAAACTAGTATAGATAAAAATAAAATTAGTGAATATTTGAACAACTATATTTCTATTTTTATGGAAACAACCAAGGATGTTAAAATAGCACAATCTTATTCTGATAAATATTCAAGGATAGAAATAATTACTTCAAAAGATCTAAATAGTTATATTGCAAGATATGCAAAAAAAATTGCAAATTTTATTGATAAAAGCATCAATTATTTAAAAGATAAAAATGATATTGAAATTAATAATCTTACTTTTTTACCAACTAGTGATATAACTAAAATAATTTTTAATTCAACCAAGGCAAATTTAATAATGGATAGCAAAATTTTTGATTTTGAACAATATAATTTATCACCAGATTATAATCAGGCATTATTGCATGGAAAAGCCATTATCAACGATATTAGTATTCATTTATATGATTTAAATAACAAACACTTAAAAAATAAAACAAAATTAATGGGAATAAGAAAGGAATAGTTTTATGGAGAAAAAAATTGATTTATGATTAAAAAAAGATTTTGATGAAAAACAAGATGAAGTTAAAAATAACGAATATAATTTTTTTAATCAGCAAAGTAAAAAAACAGATTTTCAAAATCCTTTAAAATTAAATGGAAACAATAAAAATTTCTTTGATAATTTAGATGACTTTGATTTTAGTTCAAATGTAAATATTAAAGTTTTTGGATTGGGTGGTGCTGGTAACAATATGGTAGCACATATTGCAGAACATACTAATGTTGATAAACAATGTTTATTTGCTATCAATACTGATTATCAATTTTTAAAACAACTACCTCAAAATTTTAATAGAATCTTAATTGGGAAAACAATCACAAAAGGAATGGGGTCAGGTTCTGATCCTAAAATTGGGATGGATGCTGCCTTAGAGGATGAAAATTTATTTAGAGAAAAATTAAAAGGCACTGACTTACTTTTTATTGTTTCTGGTATGGGAAAAGGTACAGGTACTGGAGCTAGTCCAATTGTTGCTCAAATTGCTAAAGAAATGGGAATTTTAACAATTTGTGTAGTTAACCTTCCTTCAGCTTCAATTGAAGGACAAATCATTTATGAAAAAGGTATCAAAGGTTTGAATGAATTAAGTAAGTATGCTGATGGTCTATCTGTTATTAGTAATCAAAAGATTATTGGAGAAAATCGTTCAGGTTATGATATATCATTAAAGCAATCTTTTGACATTGCTAATATTTTAATTTCGACAATTGTTAATGAAATTATTTGTTTAGTTAATGTTCCAGCACAAATGAACCTTGATTTTAATGATGTAAAAAATTTCTTTAAAGAAAAAAGCGATTTCCAATTAAATAACTTTGTTTTTAAATCTTCTGAAAATATAAAAGAAAAAGTACTTTCAGAAATAAAAGATGCTGTATATCAAAATGAATTAATTGATATTTCAAAGGTAATGATTAATTTTAGATTAAATCCATCTGTCCCTCAAAACTTCATTAATGATACAAGAATAGCTATAGAAACAGCATTAGGTTGTGATGACTTTACATTAACTTATGCTATTAACTATTCAGATGATATAGAATTTGCAAACTTTACATTATTGATGGCTTCTTCAAGTCAACATAAACCAAAAGAACAAATTAAGTTACACAAAACAGTTGAATTAAACATTATTGGCGACCTTGAAACTCGTGCAGATGTAATTGAGGACCATAATGTTATAAATGATTACAATACATCATTTTTAAAACAGGAAAACCAAATGGAAGCTAATAAAATTAATATGGATGAAGTATTAGAAGATGATAATATTGATAACTTCAACCATGATAGCTTTGATTTAAATTATTATGTTAATTCAAATCCTGAAATTAATAAAAAAGGAGATGATCTTTTAAGTAAGTGGGCAAATGTAAAAAACCATGATAATTTAAATAATGATGAATACAATAATATTAGTGTAAAGGAAAAAAGACGAGCTAATTCAACTTCATTAAATCGTTTCTTTACCAAAACATTAAATTTTAGTAAATTAAGAAATCAATCAAAAGAATTTAAAAAATCTTAATTTAATTTCTTTTTATCATCTTTATTTTCTTTTATATTATCCTTTTTATTATTTTTGGTATTTGCATTATGAGATTTACTATTAAAAAGATTATTAACAAATTCATCAATTTTTGATATATCAAAATTAGAATCATTTTTATTTAAATCATTTGGTTCAAATGCTTTTGAAGTGAAATCTGAAAATAGGTTAAGCATTTGTTCATTTAAATTTGTTAACTGTAAATGACTTTTTAAAGCTAAATCAATCATTTTTTGAATGAAAGTTTCAAGCGTAATATCTTTTAATTTACTTTTATTTCTTTCATATTCTTTTTTAATAGTATTAAAATCTTCATCACTAATAGTGTATGTAATTTTTATTGCCATATGTATCTCCTACTTATAAATATTTTAGCATTGAAATTTTAATTTTTCCTTTGCTAATAAATAATTAGGATACAATTCTTGAACTTTTAACCAAAATTCCTTGGAGTGATTAGGATAAATTAAATGACATAATTCATGAATGATCACATAATCTATAATTTCATCATTAAAAATATATAATTGAATAGCCAATGTGATTTTTTTATTTTTAACATCACATTGGCCTCATTTTGAATCATATCATTTAGTTAAAACATCACTTACATTAAAATGAAATTTTTTGGCTATTTTTTTGGTGCGTTCTATTAAATATTTGTTCCCTAAATCATTTAGTAATTTATTAATTAATTTTTGCTTGTGCTCTTCTTCTTTTAGAAAAAGATATATCTTATTGTTAATTATTTCATATTTTTCCTTACCACTTTCAATTATATTAATCTTAATTTCATAATGTAATCCTTTAAGTGAAATTTTATTTTCTGATAAATTAATCAATGATTGTTCATTACGTTTGTTTATGTATTCAAAGAAACGATCAAAATATTTTAATACAAATGCATCAATTTCTTGATGTGAAAGATATTCAGGAGCTATTACTTCAATGATATTGTTCTTGTTTATCTTTGCAGTAATATTCCTTGTTTTTTGATTAATTTTTAATTTATACATTAAGGTTTTGTTATCCTTAAAAATTTGCCTAAATTCCATTTTAATTACAATTAACTTTTATTTTATCAATTACTATTGCTTTTATTTTATTAAATGTTTCTGAGTTTTCAAGCATATATTTTCTTAATTGTTCTCTTCCTTGAACTATTTTCTTATCTTCATAAAAATATCATGAACCATTTTTTTGAATGATATTGTTTTCAATTGCATATTCTATAATTTCGTTAGTGTAATCATAACCTTGATTAAAATAAATATCAACATATGCAGTTTTATATGGTGGAGCTAATTTATTTTTAGTTATAGTTACCTTGCTTTTTATACCTATTTTTTCATTATTGTTTTTAATCAAATCAGCTTTTTTTATTTCAATTCTAATTGATGCATAAAATTTTAATGCTTTTCCACCAGTAGTAGTTTCAGGATTACCAAAAAAAACTCCTATTTTTTCTCTGATTTGATTTAAAAAAATAATACAAACTTCTTCATTAACTAGTAATGCTTGAATTTTTCTTAATCCACGTGACATTAATCTAGCATGTGCACCTAATTGTTGATCATTAATATTATTTTCTGCTTCTTGAGATGGCAACATACTAGCAACCGAATCAATTACTATTAAATTAGCTAATTTATTTTTAATTGCATATTCAATTAATTCAAATACTTGTTCACCTGTAATTGGATTAGCTACTAATAATTTATTAGTATCAATCCCAATTGTTTTGACATATTCAATATCTAATGAATGCTCAGCATCAATAAAAAGCGTTTTTAGTTCCTTTTGTTGTGCTTCTTTTATTAATTGTAGAGCAATAGTAGTTTTTCCAGATGATTCATTACCATAAATTTCTACTATTCTACCAATAGGGAAACCACCTATCCCTAATGCTTTATCAAATTGGATGCTTCCAGTTGGAATAACCTTATTTTTACTTAAGCAATTATTGGCATTATTTAAAATTCCATTTCATTGTTTAAATTCATCATTAATTCTTTCTTGTTTCATTTATAACTCCTTAATTTTGAATATTTTTTTTAATATCATTTTTTGTTTCAACTAAATTTTTATTAGAAATTTTTTTAATTTTATTTTGTATATTTTCAATTTTTAATATACATTCATTAGTTAATACTAATGCTAACATCGATAATAATTCATCAATATATTCCAAAATTTTATTTAATAATTCTTGTTCATTAACCATTTTAATTTTATAGAAGTTTAAAAACCTCCAAACTCTCCCTTCACCTTTAATAAAGACATTTTTTTCTAATTTTTTTCTTTTTTTTATCTTTTTTTAAAATTTTTGCAAAAAATTTAAATTTTTTTACCTTAGTTATATATGAAAGTGTAAAAAGAGGTAAAAATGCAAGAAAACAAGAAAATGCAAGCAATAATTTATTTTTTAACAAATAAATACAAAGGTAATTGAGAATTAATTTATCAAGCTATTCAAAAAAGGGAGATAATTAATCTTTATGACCTAAATAATCAAAAATGAATTGATAGTGATTATATATCAATCATTGATGAAAATTATCCAGACAATTTTAAAAAGATCTATATGCCACCATTAAGTCTTTTTATTTGGGGTAACAAAAACCTATTAAATATGAAAAAAATTATTTCAATTTGAGGTGAATATAATTTTGAAAGTCTAAATCAGTTTTTAAAAGGAAATAAAAACGATATAGCCTATGCTTTAAAATTTGAATCTAAAAATATTAATTTATATCAGGAATTAAATAAAGCAGGTTATGATCTAATTTTAATTGATGATGATAAAGCAACATCTACAAAAATTGATTTATTAAAACAATTAGATAACTATTGTTACTTAACTGAGTTTCCTTATTTTGTTGATGAAATAGATAGGGACATACAACAAAATTTTGAACGTTTATTACTTGGTGTATCTAATATGAGTTTACTTATTAATCCGTCTAAAAACCAATTTCAAAAATGTAATATTATTCATCATTTTGAAAAAAGGAAATTATTTGTATGAGCTACAAATAATAACTATATTAGTCATCAAAATAATGTTAAATTGATTGATAATTTTGAACAAATAATCATTAATTAATAAATTTTATATATAACATATATAGTTGCCTATAAGACTTTACAACTCACTTTTATCTATATAAGATTAATTATATTACTATATATATTAGGTGAGAGGAAATATGAAATTAGTTATTGTTGAGTCTTTTAATAAAGTAAAGTCAATCAAAAAATTTTTAGGAAAAGATTTTGAAGTAATTGCATCAGGTGGACATGTACGTGAGTTAAAAAAAGCTGGATATGGGTTTAATAAAGAAACATTAGAACCTATTTGAGAACTTTATTCTAATAAAAATGGTAATGGAAAATCTAATAGTGAAAGCATTATCAATGATATTAAAAAAACTGCTAAGGAATCTGAAAAAATATATCTAGCAACTGACCCTGATAGGGAAGGAGAAGCAATTTCTTGACACCTATATGATTTATTAAAAGATAAAAAGATTCAAGATAAATGTCAAAGAATAACCTTTAATGAAATTACTAAAAAAGCAATTGAAAAAGCCGTTTTAGAACCAAGGGATATTGATCTTAATTTAGTTTATTCTCAATGAGCTAGAAGGCTTCTTGATCGGATTGTTGGTTATGGACTTTCATCATTAGTCAATTCTAAATTAAATGCAATTAGTGCAGGTAGAGTACAATCAGTAGCTTTATTATTTATAGTTGAACGTTATTTACAAATTCAAAATTTTGTACCTGAATATTGATGAACAATTGAAACAACTTTAAAAGGAAAGGATAAAAAAGGTGAGATTCCAGTTCATTTACGTTCTGTTTCCTTTGAATGTGAATGTTTTGGACCTAAGAGTGATAGTGAATTTAAATTTGCTAAAGAAGATGATGCTAAGAAATGTTTAGACTTATTATCAAATAAATTTGTAGTCTATAATATTGATGAACCAACATTTTCAAAATCGAAAGTGTTATCACCTTTCCAAACTGATACATTATTAACAGAAGCTTTTTCAAAATTAGGCTGAGCTACTTATAAAACACAAAAAGTTGCTCAAGAATTATATAACGGAATTGATATTGATGGGGTTATCACATCTTTAATTTCATATCCTAGAACTGATACTAATCGATTAAATGTTGATTTTATTACTTCAACTAGAGATTATATTCGCGATGAATATGGACAAGAATATGTTTCAATGAATGCAAAAGATTTTAATGTTGGTCCATTAGTTCAAGGTGCTCATGAAGGTATTAGGCCAATCGATATTAGGATCACTCCAAAATCTTTAGAGGGAAGAATTAAGGATAAAGATGCTGTTAATATTCTTAAATTGTATACTTTAATTTGAACTAGAACTGTTGCTTCATTTATGAATGTACCAGTTTATAAACAACATATTATCCGTTTTATAAATAATGAACAAAAGTTTTATACAAGTTATAAACGACTACATTTTATTGGATATCATATTTTGCCACACTATGAAAAAAATAAATTAGATTCAGACATCGACCTTTCCTATTTAAAAGTTGGTGATGAACTTGTTGAGCATTCAAAAGCCAATATTGTAAAACACTCAACTGAACCAAAACCATTATACAATGAAGGTACTTTAGTTAAGGAATTAAAGAAATCTGGAGTAGGAAGGCCATCTACATATAGTGCTATGGTAAATGTAGTTAGATCACGTGGATATGTTAAACCCGGCAAGGAGTTATGTCCTACAGATATTGGAATTTCTTTAATTACTAATTTGACTAAAGAATTCTCGCATTTTATTTCTAAGGAATTTACTTCTAAAATGGAAACTGAATTAGATGAAATTGCTAATGGAAATAAAAATTGAAATGAATGACTTAGAGCATTTAAACAAGAATTTGATAAAGCTATTGCTGATGCTAAACAAAACATGGAAAAGAAAGCAGATGAACAAGTTGGTCGTGATTGTCCAAAATGTAATAGCCCTTTAGTTTACAAAATTAATCGAAGGGATCGTTCAACATTCATTGGTTGTAGTGGTTTTCCTAAATGTACTTTTATTGAATCATTAAAACCAAAATCACAACCAAAAATCTTAGATGAAAGTTGTCCACTATGTAATAAGAATTTAGTGGAAAGACACAATAAACGTAATGAACCATTTATTGGTTGTAGTGGTTTTCCTAAATGTCGTTTTATTAAATCTCTTAAAAAAGACAACAAATCAGAAAAACCATCATAATAAGTAAAAAAAATAGTCTTATATAATATATAAGACTAATTGCAAAGATTCCCACCTAATTAAATCTATCCTTATGTATTTGTGTTAGAATTATTATTGTGGTCCTAGCAAAAAAACTAGCATTACAACCTATTGAAATTATTTAAGAAAGGTATTTATGAATTTTATTGACAACCAATTAAATTATTTTACAAAAAAGAATGAAAATAGTATTTTAATAAGCAATGAAGAACTATATGCTTATTTATTAGCTAGAGAAGCTGCTGGTGAAATGATTTCATATGAAGAAATTAAGTGAATCATCTCATTAGTACAACAAAATACAATTATTCAAACTTCATGATCAATGAGACGTGAAGGTATGTGAAATGAAAGAGAAAGATGATTGGTTAACATTCAAGAAGGTCATTTATTACTTGATTGAAAAAGAATGGAAGAAACAATGAAAGATAAACTTGAATTGTTATTTAATGAAAACATTTATCATCAAGAATTAAAACCAACTTGAAAAATCAATTCTTTCATTGGTTTATTATTAAACACTGGTGAAACATATGAAGATAATACTTATCTATTGCATGACTTATTCATTAGAAGAAATAAAGATGAAGACTATATGCAAGTAAGAAAGTTACTTCAAGATTATTGTGTAGCTGTTAAAAAACATGTTGGTACATATAGAGCAACTATTAATGGTCAATTCATCGATTATCGTGAATTTGATAGTGAAATTGAAGGTACACAAGCTACAATGATTAATGCTGGTGTGCAACAATCAAATAATAACCAAAGATAATTAAATAAAACTTTAATAATAATAAAATAGTATCAAAAATTACACTTTCGGGTGTAATTTTTGATTTTATATTTTTGTTATATCATATAATTTTATTAAGAATTGGAGGTTGTTAATATGGGAATGATTAAATCTACAAAAGTGTTAAACAACCTATCTAAAAATCTTTTAAATTATGCAAAAACATATAATGTTAATGCCTTGATTAGAATAATTAAAAAGAATCCAATCAATGTAATTAATGAATGTTTAAATTTAATTGATGATATTCCTGCAATTATTTTTATTTTAGTTACCGCAACTAAAACAAAATCAAAAATTTTACTATTAGGTTTATCGTTCGATAAAATTGAAGAAGTTTTTAAAATAGTTAAGGCAAACGAATTAAAAGTAATTTTAAAAGGATTATGACCTGATCAAATATTTCAATTAATGGAAGAACATAAAAATTGGGTAAAAGAAATTTTATTAAATATAGATAGTGATACTAGACAAGAGGTTAAAAAAATTAGTAAATATGAAGAAGATGAAGTTGGTCATATCATGAACCCGGAATTTTTAAGCTTAAATAAGGATTGAACTATTAATGAATGTTTAAAAATTATTAAACAAGAACGTTCTAATATTGAACAAACTAGCACACTATATATTGTTGACAATAATGAATTATTTGGCGTAATCAAATTACAAGATATTTTCTTTGCTGAAAAATATAATGAAAAAATTGGTGATATTTGTGATCATAACCCTATTTATATTACCCATAAAGGTAGTATTGATGAGGTAATTCAATTATTTGATAAATATAATATTGATAGTATTGCAGTTTGTGGTAGTGATAAGACTATTAAAGGAATTGTGAAGAATAGTGATATTGTTCAAGCTATTCAGGAAGAAACAACTGATGATATTTATAAAATGTATGGGATGTCAGATTTATCTTTTCCATATTTAAGTGCTCCTATTAAAAGTATCATTAAATCAAGAATTTTTTGATTAATTATTTTAATGATTAGTGCAACTATTACTAGTTTTGTTATTGATCGTTTTCAAGTATTAGGTGATAGTTTAACTAGTGGCTTATCTACTGCATTATTAGTACCAATAATCCCAGTTTTAACAGGAACTTCTGGTAATGCTGGTTCACAATCATCTGCTTCTATCATTCGAGCTTTATCCATTGGCGATATTACCAATCGTGAGTATTTTCGGGCAATAAAAAAAGAAGTATTAGTTGGTTTTTTGATTGGATTGATTTTAGCTATTGTAAACTTTGTTAGATTATTAATATATTATTCAATTTTGTTTAATGATCACCCTAGTATTCCAGGAAATACTTGAAATAACATAGAATGGTTTTCTAATAGATTAATCATTGCTTGTAGTACATCAGCTACATTATTTATTGCTATTATTTTATCCAAGTTACTTGGTTCAGCATTACCTATCATTGCAATGAAATTAAAAATAGATCCATCAGTGATGTCTGCACCTATTTTAGCAACTATTTTAGATGTTACTACTACTACCTTATTATTTGGAATTGGTTTAGGTATAACTATGTTATTGTAATAGGAGTTAAATATTAATAAATTTGATAAACAAAAAGAATCTCAATTTGATGTAATTATAGTCGGTGCTGGACATGCTGGTTTGGAAGCTGTATTTGCTTGTCAAAAGCAAGGGTTAAATGTAGCACTAATAACTTTAAGTAAAGATTCAATTGGACTAATGCCTTGTAATCCAAGTATTGGTGGACCAGCAAAAGGAATTGTAACAAGAGAAATTGATTGTTTAGGTGGTGTTCAGGCTCGTGCTGCTGATGAATGTCAGATCCAAATGAAATTATTAAATACATCAAAAGGTCCAGGAGTATGAGCATTAAGAGCTCAGGTTGATAAGGTAAAATACCATCAATGATTTCTTAAAGCTTTAAAGAATAGCAAAATTAATTTAATTGTTGGTGAAGTTACTAATTTAATTGTAAAAGATAAAAAAGTGGTTGGTGTGCAATTAAATCATAAAACTAATTTATTTTCACAATATGTTATTTTGACTACTGGTACATATTTAAAAGCCAAAACATATCGTGGAAATGAAACTAAACAAGAGGGCCCAAATAATAGTTTGCCTGCTAACTTTTTATCTGCTAACTTGGTAAACCTTGGTTTTAAAATTATTCGTCTAAAAACAGGAACACCACCAAGAATTAAATCAGATACAATTGATTACTCTAACTTTAGTTTAGAACCAGGTACTGACATGAAAATTTGCTTTAGTCATTTTAATAAAAAATATTTACCTTTTAAAAAACAAATACCTTGTTATATAGTACATACGAATGAAAAAACACACAAAATAATAAAGGATAATTTAACTAAATCTGCTATGTATTCTGGGTTAATTGAAGGTGTTGGTCCAAGGTATTGTCCATCAATAGAAGATAAGATAGTTCGTTTTGCTAATAAACCAAGACATCAAATTTTTATTGAACCAGAATCACTTTCGTTGGAAACAAAGTATTTAGGAGGTTTTTCTACATCAATGCCTGTAGATGTTCAAGACAAGATGATTAGAAGTTTACCTGGGTTTAAAAATTGTGAAGTTGTTAGGTATGCTTATGCAATTGAATATGATGCAATTGATCCTACTCAATTAAAGAAGACATTAGAATCAAAGCTAGTTAAAAATTTATATTTTGCTGGACAAATCAATGGAACCAGTGGTTATGAGGAAGCAGCAGCACAAGGGCTAATTGCAGCTATTAATGTTGGTAATGATTTTCACAAACGTCCACCATTAATATTAAAAAGAAATGAAGCTTATATTGGAGTTATGATTGATGATATTACAACTAAGGGAATTTTAGATCCATATCGTTTATTAACCTCAAGAGCTGAACACCGTTTAAATTTAAGAAATGATAACGCTCAAGAACGAATTTTAAAGTATGGTTATGATTGTGGTATGATTTCTAAAAAAAATTATCAACAATATTTAAATGAGCAAAAAAAAAATGATGAAATTATTAATTTATTAAAAACGCAAACCATTGGAAAATATAAATCTATTGCTAAAAAAGCAATTAAAACAAACCAAACATTATATGATTTTTTAAAAAGACCAGAAGTTGATATTCTAGATATCTTAAAAAAAATAAATTACAATTATAAAACATTAGATAATGATTTATTAATGAAAATTAATATTAGAGTAAAATTTGATGGTTATATTAGAAAACAAAACGAAGAAATTGCAAAAGTAAATAATTTAGAAAAATACTCATTAAGTAAAATAAAAGATTATAAACAAATTAAACATCTTTCCTTGGAAGCAATAGATAAATTAAATAGAATAATGCCACTAGATTTGGATCAAGCATCAAGAATTAGTGGTATTAATATGACAGATATTATTACTATTAAATTATATTTAGATAAAAAAATCTCCTCATAAAAGGAGATTAATTCATACTGGCGCCCCATTCAGGATTTGAACCCGAATCCTTTGATCCGAAGTCAAGAGCTCTATCCAATTGAGCTAATGGAGCAATATTAATTATATATTGATTTAACTTAAAATTAAACTATACTATAAATAATGAAAACGATTATTTTTTTACATGGCTGATTTTCAAATTGTAATGCTTTAAATTGTATTAAGCCTCTATGTGATGAATTAAATTATAATTTTTATAGTTTTGATTTACCATTTCATGGAAAACAAAATGAAGTCATTTCTAATATTAAAATAGATTTAAATTATTTTTGTAATTATGCAATCAATAAGATTATTCAATTTAAAGACCAAGATATTATTCTTGTTGGTCATTCTTTTGGTGGATTATTAGCATTAATTTTGTCACAATTTCTTGATAATGCTAAAAAAGTCATTTTAATTAATCCATTAACACCAGTAATATTGGAAAATCATGAATTATGAAATCATTTAAAAAATATTAAAATTAAAGATTTTTTGAGTAAAAAAAATCTTGATCTAATTAAGAGTAAGAAAAATGAAAATCATTTAAATAAAATAACTAAATCATTAATAGTTCTACGCAATATTATTAAAAATGATTTAGTATATTCTTATCATAATATTGAAATTAATAAAAATATTAATTACTTTTTAATTCAAGGTGAAAATGATTTTTTAATTAATCCCAAAGATAATCAAAAAGAATTATCAAGGAAAATTAAAAATCTTCAAACATTTAACATTAAGGATGCTAAACATAGCCCTCATTTAAATTTTGAAAAAGAATTTATTCATTATTTTAAATTAATACTAAATAATTAATTTAAAACTTCTTTTCGTTTTAAAGCTTTGTGGTTAGCGATTATTGTTCGTTTATTAAATGGTGGTTTAAAAGAAATTTCTAGCATATCATTTTTAATACCAATAATAATACCTTCTTGAAAAAAAGTATGAATTACCCTATCTCCAATTTTATATTGACTTGCATCATTAGTTTCATTGTAATTATCTTGATAGTTAATTTTTTGTTTTGAATCATATCAGTCATCATTAGTTTTGGATAGATTAATTAATTTAGTTTTATCAATATCTATTAATGAATTATTTATCTCATTTAAAAAACGACTAGGAATGTTTGGTAACGAAGTCATATAATTAATTCCACCAAAAGTAGAAAGATATAATTGATCCTGAGCTCGAGTTATAGCAACATAAGCTACCCTTCTTTCTTCTTCTAGTAGTTTTGGTTCATTAATACTTTTATTTGAAGGAAGGATACCATCATTAAATCCAATTAAAAAAATATATTTAAATTCTAGTCCTTTTGACAAATGAATTGTCATTAATGAAATGCTTTCTTGATTATTATTATCTTTTTCTGAATATAGGGCTACTTCTTGCAAATAATCACTTATATCATTTTTTGGATAATCTTGTTCATATTGAATAATTGAATTAATTAATTCTTCAATATTCCTAATTCTATATTCCTCATCATTAGCTTTTAAAAAATCAATAAAATTAGTTGCATCAACAACTTTTAAAATAGCTTTAGATAATGAATTGCATAAAGCAATCTCATTAATTAAATTAATAAATGATCTAATGCTTTTTTTAGTAGACGTTGAAATACTATCTATTTCATCAATATTATTTAAGGCTTGTGAAAAAGTAAAATGATTAATATTTGCAAACTTTTGAATATTATCAATTGTACTTTGACCTATATTTCGTTTGGGTACATTAATGATTCTTTTAAATGATAATTCATCTCTTAAAAATGCTGCCTTTAAGTATGCTAGAATATCTTTAACCTCTTTACGTTGATAAAACTTAACAGCCCCATATATAACATAAGATAAATTATTTATCATTAATTCTTGTTCAATATTTCTGGATAAATAATTTGAGCGATATAAAATACAAATATCTTTTAATGAAACGTTTTTTTCTTGTAATTTTAAGATCTTGTTAATTACTCATTTTGATTCCATATCTTGATTAATTGCATTAAATAAAACTGGCTTAAAAAATCCTTCTCTAGCAGCATTTAATGTTTTTTGATATTTATTTTTGTTATTCTTAATTAATTCATTTGACACATTCAAAATTGATTGTAATGAACGATAGTTAGTATCTAAAATGATAACTTTAGAATTTGGAAAAGTAGATTCAAAACTATTAATGATTTCTTCATTTGCCCCTCTTCAAGTATAAATCATTTGATCAGGATCTCCAACTGCAAAAATATTCTGACTTTTGCTAACAAAGCATTTAACTAATTCATATTGTTTATCGTTTGTATCTTGAAATTCATCAATGAGAACATATTCAAAATAGTTAGCTCATTTTTGATAAATTTGTGGAAAATCTTTTAATAACTTATTAGTTAGGATTAATAAATCATTAAAATCAACTAAATTATCATTTTCACATTTTTGAACATATAAAGTGTAGATGTTGTATTTTCGCGAACAATCAAGATTGTTCTTAACTGATAATAGTTTTCAATTCCTTTCATTAAAAACATCTTGTTTGTTAAAATGATTGTCTTTTACTTGTTCAATAAAGTGTAATACCGATTTATAATTTAATTCCTTAACACTTATATCATTTTCTTTATAATATTCTTTTAATATATCTATTTTATCTTCTTCATCAATGATTAAAAAATCATTTTTCCTTTTTAAATAAACAATATCTTGTCTTAATATTTTTAGACAAATACTATGAAATGTACCAATTCATTCAATTTTAGTTGAACAATTATTGGCTTGTACTCTAGTCTTGATTTCATTAGCAGCCTTATTTGTAAAAGTAATAGCCAGAATCTTATTTGGATTGATTTGATAATGGTCAATTAAATAGTTAATTCTTAGTGTTAAAACTCTAGTTTTACCACTTCCGGCCCCAGCTACTATTAATCTGGGACCTAAGTCAGTTGTTACAGCCTCTTTTTGTTTTTCATCTAATAATTTCAAATCTAACATACAACTATTATTATTCTTACTTTTTATAATTTAATATAAAAAAATAATATTATTTTAACTTTTTTATTATAATAAAAGAGCAATATGCCAAAGAAAACAACTGAATCTTTTTGATTCTTAATTTGTTGTCGAGGTGTTAAACCTAGTTTTTTAACATTAATTTTAACTTGCATATTGTAAAAGGAGTTAAATGATGAAGGCGATCATTGAAAGAAAGCAAAATGAGGTTAATGAAGTTGCTGAATTGATTGATAAGTCAAAGTCTTTCATTATTTTTGAATACCAAGGGTTAAATGCTTTTTCAATTACTAATTTAAGAAAAGAATTGACAAAAAATGAAGGAAAACTAAAAGTTTTAAAAAATTCTATTTTAGAACGAGCTTTTGCAAAACAAGCAATTGATAATTTTAAGGATAATTTAGTTGGTCCAAATGCTATTGCCTTTTCTTTTGGAGATGAGATTAGTGTTTTTAAAAGCATTGTTGAGGTTGCGAAAAAACACGAATTTATTAAAATTAAGGGTGGTTTTTTCAATTCTAAGTTTGTTGATGTGGATGAAATTAAAACAATTGCAAGCATTCCTAGTCGTGAAGGATTATATTCAATGCTTCTATCTTGTTTTACATTCCCTATCAGAAGTGTCCTATATGCTTTAAAAGCTGTGGCAGACACTAAACAAAGTTAGATTTTATTTTAAAAATGATTTTGAAAGGAAGAATATAAGTATGGCAAAATTAACAAAAGAACAATTTATTGAATCATTAAAGGAAATGACTATTTTAGAAATTAATGATTTAGTTAAAGCAATTGAAACTGAATTTGGTGTAAGTGCTGCTGCACCAGTTGCAGTTGCTGCTGTTGGAGGAGCTAGTGCTAATGATGCTCCAACTGAAGTGACAGTAAAATTAGTTGATGCAGGTAGTAATAAAGTTGCTGTTATTAAAGTAGTTAGAGAAATTACTGGTTTAGGTTTAATGGAAGCAAAAGCAGCTGTTGACAATACACCTTCTGTAATTAAAGAAAACATCAAACCAGAAGAAGCTGCTGAAATGAAAAAGAAATTTGAAGAAGCTGGTGCTAAAGTTCAACTAGATTAAATTTAGTTAAAATAGATTGAAAATAATACACAAGTTTTATTATAAAAGTGTTAAAATATACATGTTATAAAAAGAGGATTGAGGTTTATTCATGAAAAGCAAAGATAAAAAAGTAATAATTTTTAGAAATGAAAAAAGTTATAACGATGCTATTAATAAAGAAAATCAAAAAATAGATCGTTATGAAGATAGAATTGAAGAATTAAAGAGAATGTTACAAGATTCTGAAAGTAATAATTCTAAAAAGAACACAAGCAAAAAGAAAACAATTCCACCTAAACAACATACTAAAGTTGAAGTTGCATATCTTGATGTTTATGATTATAAGAAAAAATTAGCTATTTGAAGAAAGAATGCTGGTGATAATTTAACTGATCAAGGTTGTGATAAATGTCATGGAAAACAATATGAAAGAACTATTTTATTAGATGATGGTAGACACATTTGTTGATTTTGTTGAATTAGAAAACCAGATGGTGTTGAAACAACTCGTACAAAAGTAGTTAAAAAAGCACCTGTTAAAGAAGTTAAAAAAGAAAAACCAAAAATGGTAAATGGTATTAGTACTGATCAAAAACATATTGTAGTAACAACAGCTGAATTTGATGAATACAACTATCAAAAACGTCTAAAAGATTGAAGAAAGAAAGCTGGTTATAATGAAAA
>CAJGBT010000014.1 GCA_904501665.1 uncultured Bacilli bacterium
CTACAATCACAGATGATAATATTTTAAATTTGCAAAATAAAATAAATAATATGCCAAGAAAAATTTTTAATTGAATGAGTAGTTTAGAATACAAAAATAAAATTTTGATCATTTAATAACTAAAAAATAAAAATACTCTTAGCCAACAAACCAAGAGTACTTTAATGCATCAACAATTTTAATATGATATATTAATATTAGCGTTGCATTTTATATTTCATTTTAGATAAGAAGCACCTATTGATTAGGTGCTTTTATTTTCTAAATTTTTAATTTTATTTATAAATGTTAAAATTATTTTATTATGCGTATTGTTTTTAAACCAATTCAACAATCTAATATAAATGAACGGTATTTAACATTAAATGATTTTAATGTAGTTGATAAGGTTTTTCCTTCATATTATCATTGTTTTGATAATTTAAAGATTAATTGATTAGATTCTTTTTCTGATCATTCAAGGTATTTTTTAGATATCTATGAAGTAACTTGTAATCGTTGCTATTCATCCCAACAAGCATCATATGCTTTTGCTAATTTAGCTCATAATGCCAAAATTATGGTTATAGAATTAACATTAAATTTTGATTTTAATTTTGATTTTAAGTTATTTAATGAACATTATGTTGATATTTGAAATAATGATTTAAACATTAAATTAATTAAACCACTAATCACTACTTCTTTTAATGATAAACAATCTCCATACCTTGCTTTTAGGTCATTAGCTACTAGTTATTTTGTTAAAATTTTAAATCTTTTTAGTACTAATATCATGTGCGAAAAACAAGATAACAAAATCATATTAGCATATTTAGTAAATGATAATAATGATCAATTAGATATGATTTTAAATTGATTTATAGATGCAATATATGAAATGGTCAAAAGTTTTTCTGGTCGACTTGAACATCCACTTCCAAAAATTGTTTATCAAAATAAAGTTAATATGAAAGATTGATATGATAAACGTCGAAAAGAACATAAAAAGAAAAAGGAAATTAGTACATTAAATTATTAATTTTGGATTTTTTCATTTATGATATAAACATTAAAAAGGAGATTTAGAATGTTTGTTTTAAAAAAAATAGATTATAGTTTTGATGCATTAGAACCTTTTATTGATAAGAAAACGATGGAAATACATCATACAAAACACCATCAAGGATATGTTAATAACTTAAATAAAGCTCTTGAAAAATATGATGAATGAAAAAACCAAGACTTAGAGACATTATTAAAATCTTTACATTTATTACCTAAAGAAATCCAAACTGCTATTAGAAATAATGGGGGTGGAGTTTATAACCATGATTTTTATTTCAAAATTCTTGCTAAAAATAAAAAAAACATTGATGCACAACTTTTAAAAAAAATTGTTGAAGATTTTGGGAGTTTAGATAATTTAAAAGCTACATTTTATACAGCTGCATTATCAAATTTTGGGTCAGGTTGAACCTGATTATGTTTAGATAAAAATAAATTAAAAGTTATTAATACATCAGGACATGATTGTGTTATTACAAATGATTTAAAACCATTAATTTGTATAGATGTTTGAGAACATGCTTATTATTTAAAATTTCAAAATAGAAGAAATGAATATATTGAAACATTTTGAGAATTAATTAATTGAGACTTAGTTAGTGAATTATTTCTTGCCAATTAATTATTTGTATGAACAATTTTAATGTATTGTTATTTTTTTTAACTATAATTTTTGTAATCTTAATATTCTTATGTAATATTTATTTTTCCAATGTTAAATTATTTTATAAATATTATTTTTGATTACCAATTGGTTGTTTCTTATTAATTTATTTTTTATTAGTTCGTTGAATACCTGATTTAAACAATTTGATTGTCAATTCTAGTAAGAATATTAGTATCCAGCAGCATTCAGTTTTATGATCTAAAGTATTGTTGCTTGATATGTGCCCTTTATCATATGTTTTATTATCAATAAGTTTGATATTTGATAAGTCTAGGACAACCACTAAAATTTTATGTCCGATTACTATTATTGGTGGGTGTATAACCATTTTTAGTTTTTTAGTTAATCCACCTGAAGATATTAATACTGTTAGTCAAATTAGATATTTTTTCCTTGGTACAGAAACTAACCGTATTTATTTTATGATGCATTTTTTAATGGTTTTATTTGGATTAGGTTTATATCTAAATACAAAAACATTCACTAAATATTCTTTAGTTGGTGAATTACTATTTTTAGTTTTCTTTATTGTATATGTAGAGATTATTGTTCATTGCATAGACATTCAATCAAATGCTTCTGGAATGGTTCAAGGAGATTGATTGTGACCAAATAATATCAATGGTTATTGATATAGCCAATATGGCTTTGTTTATAATTTAATTCCCATCCTCTTCCCAGGAGTTGTTATTTTTTGATACTTTATTATTTTCTTAATAATCTTATTACTTTTGTTTATTAAAAACCGATTTGTAAAAAACAAAAATAAGATTTCACAAATTAATAGTTATTGACATCAAAAATTTAAATTTTGTACTAGGCAACTTACTTTAGTTGATAATTGATTTGATAAAGTAGCTAATAAACTACCTCAATGATTAAGAACTAATTATTTGAATATTATTATTGATTAGGATTTTTTTATTAATAAAATTAATCAGGAAATAAAAAGCACTAAAAGTAAGCAGCATTATCGGGATTCCTAAAAGATAAATTAGATTACCACTTTGTTTTTGAAAAACTAAATTAGGATTAACATTGGTAGCAAATCCATAAACTGAAAAAGGAATTAAGAAAGGAACAGTATATAAATAATTACCATAAATTATTGGATAAATCATAGCATTTCAAAATGCTACCATTGTCTTTTTATTATCAATAATAATTAATTTATTAATAGCTTGAATTTTAGAAAAAATAATAAAAATAATAATAGTAATAACCTGATTAATAGCATGTAAAAAAATTGACTTAATATTATCTAAAATGTTTCATCATGATGTTCAAACAAAACTATTATTAGTGATTAATGTTGGAATAGATCCTATTCAAAATACAATACCAACAATAATCATATATATGCTAATATTCACCAATCATGTTCTATTTTTGATTAATGTTCTTTTAAAAATCATTAAAACAAAAAAAGCAATATTAGTTAGTTGTGTAAAATAGGAAAACACATTTATTAAATAACTATTTTCAATGTTACGATGTGAACTTACAACTAATTGTAAACCAGGTGATAAAAATAATAAAATAATATCTAAAAAGAGTATCAAAAAAAGAGCATCATAAGTTATTAAAAAACTCTTTTTAATATAAATTCTACTTTTTAATTCATTAAAATCTTTTTGAAAGCATTTTAACCATTTATTATTTTTCAAAGTTAATTTTTTAATAATTGATTTAATGAAATAGATATCACAAAAGCTAAAAACACTAAAAGTAAAGAAATGAAGTATTAACCATTTTCATGCCTTTTTTGATCATATAAATCATTTAAGAAAGTTATAAGTATTTCATATGCAAGTAAATATAAATAAAATAATGCTTCATAGAAAAACAAACCGGTAATTACCAAGCATAACTTGATATTGATTAATTGGTTCTCATATAGGATTATGAATAAATGAAAGAACAGCAAAAGTAACAAAAAGGATTAATGTTAAAAAATTTAATCAATAGAATAGGATAACTTTTAGTAAATATTTAGTTTTATTTTCATTTGAATTCTTAATTAAATTAATTATTTGTCAGTCACAAGCTGCATTCATTTTTATTTTTAATTGTTATTAATTATATTAGATGTTGGTATACTAGCCATAGCTTTTTTATTTTTTCTTCAAATCTTTTTCTTTTCTTTATATTCCATATATTTTGTTTGATCAAGAACTAGTGCTTCTAAATTATCTTTATTGATACCTTTACCTAAGTTTTTTTCTTGATTTAGTTTCACTAAATTAATATTAAAATCTTTTCCTTTTAAACCATATAAATATGCTCTAGTTGATTTTAATCACAAGAAATTATTAATTAATGAATCAACAAAATAAAAACCAGATTTTAAAATTTTACTATTTTGGTATCAAGGATTATAAATAACAATAATTTTTCTTACATTTAATGTAAGTAGATTTTTAACAAAAATAAAGAATGTAACAATAGAAAAAGACAATAGCATTAATACTACTCTAAGCAAACTAATTGATTGAGCGCCAAATTGTGTAAATGAACTACCAGTTACATTATTAATTTTAAAGAAGACACCATAACCTAGTACATCACTATTCTCCAAATTCCCAAAAATTAATTTTCAATCACTTAAATTAAATCCTGATGTATTAAGAGAAACATCAGCTACATAAATACAAATAACTAAATATAAATAACAAGCTAAAAATGTAACAAATGTTGATAGGATAGATCAACGTGAAAATTGTTTAGCTGATACTAAAATTCCAGTGGCTCCAAAAATTGTTAAACAATAAGAAATAAAATGGAAGCGAGTAATACCATTACCTATTAATAAATATTTTCATAAATCCATGTTTTTAATAAACGCTGTATCAGCATCATAATCATTTAGTAAAGTTAAGATAGCAATTGGTAAAACAGCAGTGATAGTAATCACACTAAAAACTTTACTGACTGCATTAGAGTTACAAAAGATTAAACATAAACTAATGATTAACATAAAAAGATCACTAGCATTTAATAACAAAAGATTAGAATATAATAATGACCAAATTATTTTTGGGTCCATACCAGAATTAGCAGCAAGAGTATCACTTATAATTCCGTTATTTTTATAATTAATAAAATCAATGATATATCAAATATATTTTCCAACAATAAAGACAATTAACATTACAATTCCATAGGAAATAGTAAAACGTTTATCCAAGAACAAACGAGTTAATTTTGGCCCAACAATAAGTGTGCCTAAAAATAAAATGCTAATAATAATAATTAGGATTATTGATAAAATTCCCATAAATATAATTTATTATATAATATCTATTTTCATCATTATCAATAAAATATATTTGAATAATATTACACTACTTGTATATAATAATAAAAGGTTTATCAAATGCTTTTATAAAATGAAAAACATTTTAAATAGTCATAGAGGGAGGGCTAATGAAAAAGGCAATCAAACAAAAATTATTAAATTTAGTAACTTTTAATCCAAATGATTATTGTATTAAATCAAGTATTTCACCAAGACATATTGATATTTTAAAATATGTAAGAAAAAACACTTTTGAAAGTTTTATAAATGGTGAAACTGATGTCTTAGAAATTTCAGCTGCATCTGGAATTGCAATTTTTGAAGACCAACTAAAGAAAACTAAAAATGTTCAGGAATTTGTTCAAGTAGTTAATGGGAATGGATTTTCTATTTCTGAAAATAGAATTAGAGAATTAAGTAGTAACTTTGATGCAAATAGAAAAAAAGCAATTAGTTATTATACTGATCAAATGCGTTCATTTAAGAAACAATTCATTTCATTAAATAAAATTGCCAATAATTATTTCAATGATACAACCATTTGACCATTATATTTATGTTTTAAATTTGTTAAAGGAAAAATTGGTAATAATATTGCTATAAAAGCTCCATTAATAATTTATAAAATCACTATTATTGAAGAAGGTTCCAAACTTTATCTTAAGAAATTAATTGATGAAAAAATTGTTAATGAAAAGATTCAAGTAGTTATGAATAAAGAATACCCTTCAACTACTGAAACTGCTGAAGAACTATTAAATAATTTAAGTTTTGATGAATACATATCAAGATTTGAAAAAATGATTGGATATAGAATTAATTTAAGTCAATCTGATTTTGAAGGGTTTGTACAAGAAGATGTCAAAACCATATTAGAAAAATACAATAAACTTCAAGTTGAAAATAGTGCCCTTATTGGAATTTTTGAACCAGGTGGTGGAGCCTTAAAAGAAGATTTAAAGAAAATTATTGAATTAGATGTGGACCCTTTTGAAAATCAAATTGAAAGTGATTTTAAACCTAATACATTTTTTGAAGAAAAAATTATTAAAGACCCTTGTTCAATTTTTGAAATTGGAAAACCACTAAATATTTATCAAAAATATGCAGTTGCTTCATCTTTATCTCAATCTACATTAATTTATGGGCCACCAGGTACTGGTAAATCAGAAGTAATTTCTAATATCATAGCTAATGCTTTAATTAAAGGTAAATCAACATTAATGGTTTCAGAAAAGAAAGCAGCACTTGATGTTTTAACCGAAAGAATGAATTCATTATCACAATTTACTTTATATTTATTTGATTCTCAATTAAAAGATGATTTTTATAAAAAAATTGATAACTTAAATTCTCTTTTAGGAACACAATGATATCGAGAACCATCTAAATATTCAAAATCATCAACAATTGAACCATTAAAATTTAATAAAGATGAATTGATGTTCATGAAAAATTATGAAGATTGATATAGTGAAGTTCATTATTTATTAAAAAAGCATTGAAACATTGAAGATTTTAATGATGGAATTTATAAAATGGATTATATTGATTATCAAAATTTAAAAAATGAATTAGGTGAACAATTATGTAATGAATGATTAACTGAAATTAATATTGAAGGAATTGGAACAACAACTCTTTTAGAAGTATTTAAAAAGATCTATGTTAATAGTGGATACTTTTTTTCTAGTATTGAAGTATTTTTTAGTGAATATTTAAAGTTTAAAAAATTCATTAAAAAGTTTAATTTATTAGAAAGAAATACATCAGATGAATTAAATAAATATTTAAAACACATTGTCAACAAGATAAATTTAAATACAACATTAGTTGAAAAATTCTTATTAGGTGGTAGCAAACTTCATAATTTATTTGAACAATATTTTGATTTTACAAGCAATAGAACTAAAGAATTAGATGAATTTTTAGCTAAACCATATAAAGAGAAAAAACACTTTTTTACTTTGATTAAATCATATTTAGATTTTAGAGTTAATACATTAGAAAAAAACATGGAATTATTAGAAATCCCTACATCTCAATTAATTTCTAATATTAAAATTTGTGAAAATTTTATCAATAAATACAAGAAATTAATTTCAACAGATGATTGATTAACATTTTTAAATAATAATCAAAATAAATTAGAAAAGTTTATGAATCTATATAATAATGCTAATGAACAAGATCAAGAAGTTGTATTTGCTGAATTTACTATTAATGGTAGTTTAATTACTAATATTGAAAAATCTACATTAAATATTAAACAAATTAAACTTGTTTCAAAAGATGCTAATACTATAATTTCAATGATTAATGATTATTTAAAGAATATTAATGTTTTAAAATATGATTTCATTGAAGATTTAATTAAGTATAAAGACTTATTTAAATATAATGTTGAGTTCTTGCAAAAATTAAGAACATTAGAAGTAATGTTCTCTTCTACTAATCAAGAAATTATTAAAGAATGAAATTGAATTTCACTACCATTTATTAAGTATTTATATATCAATCCTATATTAATTTTTGATTTAGATAAAATTGCACCAGTAATGCAAGCTATCTCTTCCCCAATTACAGACGATCAATTTAAAAAACTAAAAGTAATTTCAATGTGAAATGAAATCACAAAAGATAATCAAATTTTTTATGAATTAAAAGGTATCCATTTGCAAGATGTCATTATGCAAATGCGAAAGGAATCTACACGTTCTTGTACCATTATCGAAGAATTAATTTTTAAGAAGTATGTTAATAATTTAAGAAATTACTTAACTAGGTTATCAAGAGATGAAAAGGATGAAATTGCTAATGTTTTACGTTTAGCCTCTAGTGGTTCTAAACCACCAATTGCTCAATTTGTAAAAAGATATTATAAAGCATTAAAACAATTATTTCCGATTTGAGTTGCAAGGCCAGATAATGTAGCTGATATGATTCCATTAGTTGAAAATGAATTTTATTATGGTATTTTCGATGAAGCTAGTCAAATTTCAATTGAAAGAGCTTATCCACTAGTTTACCGTTGTAACATTAAAGTAGTATCAGGTGATGATAAGCAATTAAAACCTACTTCTTTCTTTATGAATAAAATTCAATCTCAAGATTTTGAAATTGATGATTTTGATGCTGTTGAATCATTATTAGAAAGAGCAAAAGTGTCATGATGAAATGAATATCATTTAAGAAATCATTACCGTTCAGACTCAAAAGAATTAATTGAGTTTTCAAATAAATTTATTTATAAAAATTCATTAGAAATTGCAACGAGATCTAATGTTCATGAAAGTGGTATAGAAGTAGTAAATGTTAATGGATTATGAGATCAAGTTAATAAGCAAGAAGCAGAAAAAGTTATTTCTTTGTTAATAGATAACTATGAAAAATATAATAAAATTTTAATTATTACTTTTAACTCAAAACAATCACAATTAATTGAAAATCTATTATTTGAAAGACGAAGTAAGATTCCTACTGAATTAGCAGATAAATTAGAAACAAACAACATTGTTATTACTAACTTAGAAAATGTTCAAGGTAACGAAGGTGATTTAGTTATCTTATCAGTTTCATATGGTAAAAATGTTGATGGTGTTATTAGATCTAATTTTGGACCATTAATTTTATCTGGTGGTTCAAATAGATTAAATGTTGCCATTACTAGGGCTCGAAAGAAAATGATTGTTGTTAAATCATTATATGGAAGTCAAATAAGAGTAAACCAATTAAATCCAAATGCTGTGATTTTCAAAAAATTTATTGAATATATTGATGCTATTAATGAAAATAAATCAATTGATACAGTTAATGTAGATGTTGTTGAAAACGATAAAGTAGCATCTGATTCAAAAGAAGATATTGAAATAGCTATTTCTGAAAACAATGAAGATATTAGTGAATACAATCCGAATGTTGATATTGATATCGCTTTTTCAAGTGAAGTTGTCAAAGAAATATATAGCGATTTAATCAAAGTTCTAAATCAAAAGTATAAAATAATCAGTGATTATAAAGTTGGCTCAAAAAACATTGATTTAGTTGTTTTCAACAAAGAAACTGATACTTTAGTTAAAGCAATATTAGTAGAAAAATGAAAAACACATCATACTATTAAAGAAATGGTTGAGGATATTGACCGACAATATTTCTTAGAAGATAGAGGATATAGTACATTTAGAGTGAAAGAATTTGAATGATGTATTGATAAACAAAAAATTATTTCTAAGATAAAAGATTCAATTTTAAATACAAAATCAAGTAGTTCAATTGATTATGTATTATGACAAATAGATAAATAAGTAAATGATTAATATTATTTTATTTGAACCTGAAATTCCTGAAAATACAGGTAATATTGCAAGAACATGTGTAGCTTTTAATGCTAAACTTCATTTAATTAAACCATATGGGTTTTTCTTAACTTCTAACAAATTAAAACGTAGTGGAGTTAATTATTGACAACATCTTAAAATGTTTGAATATGATTCCTTTGACGATTTTTTAAAACAAAATCATAATCCTAAAATTTACATGTTTACTCGTTATGGACAAAAGAGTCCTAATCAATTTAATTTTAAAAATGAACAAGAAATATTTTTAATGTTTGGCAAAGAAAGTAGTGGTATAGATAAAAATATTTTGAAAGGGAATTTAGATTATTTAATAAGAATTCCTATGACTAATCATGTTAGAAGTATGAATTTATCAAATATAGTAGCTATAGCTATTTATGAGGTAGCAAAGCAATTAAATTTTGATCATCTATGTTTAACTGAACCTTTTAAGCAATTATAATTGCTGACCAACTTTAAAAATAAAATTACCATTCATGAGTTCAGATACTTTCTTAATTTGTTTTGATGGTAATTGGATTTGATCTAAAAAAATATTAAAATCTCTTGTTGCAATTTCTAACCCTTTTTTTGAAATGCTTACAATTGTTCCTGGATTTACTTTTGATTTATTTGAAGAAATAATACAAGCATAAACTTTTATTAAATTATTTTGAAATTTTATTTTTGCTACTGGATTATTATTCAATCCTCTAATTAAGTTATATATCGATAATGAATTATTGTTAAAATCAATTATTGTATCTTCTTTTTTTATATTCAAGCCAAATGTTGCTTTAGTTTCATCTTGTGCAACACTTTTAATATTATCACTTACTAATATTTTAAAATCATTGATTAGAAAAGTTTTTATTAAATTACATAATTTAGTATATAAGCTTTGATATGTATCATCATCATTTATTAACACTTTATATTGTTTGATGATATTACCAGCATCCATTTTTTTAACCATATACATTAGACTAATACCTGTTTCTTTTTCTCCATTAATAATTGCTCAATGAATTGGTGCTCCCCCTCTTAACTTTGGTAATAATGAGGCATGTAAATTAACACATCCATATTTTGGGACATTTAGAATATTTTCTTTTATAAATTGACCATAAGCACAAGTAATAATAAGATCTGGTTGTAATTGCTTAATAATTTCAAAATCATCATTAATATTTTCTGGCTGATAACATTTTAGATGCATGTCTAATGCAAATTGTTTTACTGGCGATAAAACAACATTACCCTTACGATCAAAATGATTATCTGGCTGACAAAAAACAGCTAAGATATTAACATAAGGAATTTTGCAAAGTTCAGCTAATGTCACTTGTGCTATTAATGGAGTTCCTAAAAAAACAACATTATATTTGTGATTATCAGCCATAACTATTTTTCCTTATTTTTCTTTCGTTTTTCCTTTTCTTCTTTTTTTGCTTTCTTAGCAGAATTGATTTTTTCTTGTTTTATTCTTTGCTTTTCTTCCTTATCTTTTAATGGTTTAATTCATTTGATTTCTTCATCATAATTAACATTGTCATGATAAGAAATTTTTCTAACAGTTTGTTTTTTTGAAACCTTTTCATAAATTATTTCGGCTTCAATCATTCTTTCTTTATCTAATTGGTTAGTTTTTGTGTTTTTAGTAGTAAAAACCAAAATTCATAGTTCAGGCGGTTTTTGTTTTTTTTCCTTCCGCTTTATTTTTTTGTACTCTTCTGGATTCTCTGCTTTTAATTTTTTGTTTTGTTCTTTTTTTAATTTTTTTTCATTTTTATATTTTTCTTTAAATTCTTTTGATTCATTTTTAAGTTCTTCTGTAGTCTTTCTTTTAACTGCAAACAGATTAACAATTTCTTTTCCATATTCATTTTTTTCTTTTAAATATTTTTTAACTGTTTGTCATGCTTCATTTTCCGAACTTGTTTTTTTATTTTTAATTGGTGTAGGTTCATTTTGTCGTTTTTTTCTTTTTTTTCATCATCAAACAAGTCCAACTGGAATAATGATAAGAATTAACAACATTGGTAAAAATTTACTTGAATCATTAGCCATATAAAACCATCTTTGCCGTGTTTTTTATGGATTTATTATATAATAAGTAAATTAATTTAGTATAATTAAGTTATGAAAAAGCTTTTGAAGAAAAAATGAATTAAATATAGTTTAGGGATAATTTTACCAACAATTGTTTTAGCTTCAACATACCCATATTATTTAATTAATAACAATGAATTATCTACAAAACAGGTAGAAGTTAATAACACTTTTAATAAAAGTAAAAGTCTTAAAACACAAGATAATGTTAGTGCAACTAACTCTTCAGCTAGTTTTCCTGTTAAAGATATTAAGATTACTGAAATAAACAAACTTTTATCAAAGGAAGCAAGTTCTTTAGGAAGTTTAAATATTTATTTTGAGAACAATCAAACATTTCCACTTTTTGATGTTAATGATAAAACTTTAACACTTAATCCTATTGATAGAAATCAAAATTCATTAGCGAACCAGTTATGAACAGGTGATTTAAAAGGTTCTAACAATGAAACCTTTAAAAGTTTTTTTGACGCTTCATTTAAAAATAATTACGTTGACAAAATAGGCACTGAAAATGAAAAAGGGGATTTTCGTGAATATAGTAATTCTTTATCAATTCAACAATATAGTAATGATAACCCTAACACAATTCCAATTGACTTAATATTAGACGAAGGTAGAAAAAGTGTAACAATTGATAATCCTGATAAAAATAGTGATTTTAAAATTGAACAAGGGTCTCCGCTTGTTTTAGGATTAACGAACGGATATGCTATATATGATAAATATGATTCTGATAATAAGATTTTTCAGGATCAAAATTTAGATTTAAAGCCATCTTTTTCTTTTATAGATAACAATTATCTTTCTAGAGAGAAAATTTTATATTCTGCAATTGATAATCATAAAGGTTTTGTAGGTTTTCAATCTTCTTTATTTTTGATTTATGATGTAGATGATAATGATACATTAAAAATTTATTTTGTTAAAAATGATAATAACAATATCAATGATGGAAAAACAAGTTTTGATTCTTGTGATTTCACATTTCCTAATAAAAGTGAATTAACTCCTTCTGAAGTTATTAAAAATATTGATCAATATAAACAATATTTCAATTTAAATTCTAGTTACACATTACCTTCAACATTAAATAAGAATATTACTTTGACAGCTAATGATGCAAATGGAACAATATCTGTTACCATTCCAGAAGCTCCTGGAATTGAATTTATCAAAAGAGATGTCGTTATTACAGATGGTGATAATCTTCATCCGCTTATTGGCGATAATAATTCTGGAAAAAATATCGCTATGAAATTAATTAAAACAGAACAAAAAACTTTAGAAATCAATGGTTTTAGAAGTGGTGATAATAATACAAAAACTGTATCTGAATATTCTGTTAAAGATGATAGAAACATTGCTCGATATTCAATTGATGAATTTTTGCAAAAAGATCTATTAGACCAACAAGAACTAATAAAAAACTTTATTTATAATAAACGAACTGATATTTTTAATGTCTTGCCATCTTCTTTTACAATTGATGACATTATTAAAGATTCAATAAGCCTAACTAAAAAAGATAATAATAATACACAAGGAAATTTATCATTTAAAATTAAAAATTACTATATAAATAATCTTCCAGTTATTGATCCAACATATCTTGATGTTAACCTAACATTAACAGATTTTAGTAAAGGCTCAACTATTTTAAATGAAAAACTAATTTCGTTGGTTAACTTTCAAAATTACTATGCCCAAGGAAGTATTTTACGTTCATCAACACAAGCACAACAAAATATACCAAAAGTTTTTGATCAACAATATGTTATTAACAATAATGAGTCGCCTCTTCAATTAAGAGGTAGTGATTTGAATCCGGATTTTTTACAACAGGTTTTTGAAAAATGTTTTGGTGGTAATATTGAAGGGATTACTGGTGCAGATATTACTGCAATAAAGATAAAATATTTTGATAACAAAGAAGGTAAAATTGCTATTTCTGGTATTTATTTAAACAAACTATATGATACTAGTATTCAAGATGGGATAATAACTAAACCAAATAATTGAATTTTTGATGATGAAAATGACCCAATCATTGTTTCAGGTTTTAAACCAATGGATCAAGCAGCTTTTACATTGAAAAATGAAATAGATATTCCCAATGTGTCTGATGAAAAGCCATCATCTTATAATAAAAACAAACTATTAAATTTATTATTAACTTTATTGAAACAAAATAAGCAATTAATATATAGTAATACCCTTCCTGAAAGTTTTAATTTTCAATATGATACAAAATATCTTATTGGTCAAATAACTGATCTTCAATTCACATCTGATCCAATCAATGGAATTATTACTGCTAGTAATATTAAGGTAAAAAATTTACTTATTAAAAGTGATATTAATCATGATCAAATTGTTTTTGTTAATGAATATACCTTTAATCAATCAATTACTTTAAAAGGATTTTATGCAGAAAATCAAACTACAATTTTTACTATAGATGGTAATTGAACAAACTACCTTCCATCAGATATATATTATGGGTGAAAATACAAAAATCAATATCCAAATGAAAACCAAGTACTAAAAAATTTTTTAATTGATTTTTATACTAATAATATTAAATATCCGGGTGCTGCTAAAGCTGATAACTTATCAATTGAAGATTTTGAAGATGTAGATAATGCAAAAGGTAAAATAAAAGTTAAATTAGAATTAACCAATGGTTTGATAAATGGTCAATCAGGTACTGTTACTTCAGATTGAATAATACTTAATAACTTTAAAACACAAGGTCCAACAGAATGAATAGGTAATAATATACCGTTACAAGTTGAAGGAAAAGTTAACATTTATGATTTTAAAAATATAGATATTAGAAATTTAATTTTTCAAAATCAAGAAAAATGAATAAAAAATCCTCCACCTGATTTTAAAGTGTATGATATAGAATTGCAAAGAATTTATGGTAAAGATGATAATTCTGATCACTTTAAAGTTGACCCTGTTAATAAAAAAATAATTTTTAAACCACAACTTAAAAGATGGTTTAATTCTAAAGGTATGCCTAATTGATATGATAATGAAACTAAAGAAAATAAAAAAAGAGCAGAATATGAATATGAAATAACAGGCTTTTTTGTAAATGAATATACTAAAGAAAATTATCGTTATGAATACAATGTTAATCTACCAGATGAAACAATTAAACAAAGTTTTTTTAATAACCCTAATGAACTTAAAGAAATTGTATTAGAAAGTTTAAAGCTTGAGAAAACTAAAGGACTAAGCATTCCAAGTATTCAAATCAATGATTTTGATCTTGCATTAGAAGAAAAGCAACCATCTGATGAAACTAAAAATTTCTTATATGGGTCTGGTGAAATAAATTTAAAAATTATTTTAAAAAAATACTATACCAAAGATGGCAAGGAATCAACACCAAATGATCAACCAATTAATCTTTTTGTCAAAGTTGATGGTTGAAAAAAATATACTACTGATATTCAAGCTAATTCATTTGATTGAGGAAATGGTTTTAATTCCTCTGTAGTGAACGAAACTTTTGTCAAAGATCTAATTTGACAAAATCGTAATAATCTTTTAACTGATTACTTGTTTGAAAATGATGAAGCTAAATTTAAAGATAATTTTATTATTGATATAAAACCACCAAGAGTATCTAATAACCTTGTTTCTTTTAGAGTTGAAATTCAACAAAAAGAATATTTTCTTGATGGCGAGTATAAAAATGATTCTAAATGAAAAAAAGAAATAATTATTAATGGATTTACACCTAAACCACCAAAAACTGAATTTGTTGATAATAAGTCAATTCCAGCAAAATTGAAAATTTTGCCATCTTATTTGGAAAAAAATTGACAGTCAGAATTAGATTTTAAAACATTTGTTATAAGAGAAATTTTATCAGGTGATAAAGCAGGGATTACTGTTAATGATATTAAATCTATATCTTTTTCTGATCCTAATAATGCAAAAGGAACAATCAAAATTGCTAACATTAAAGTTTTAGGTTATAATGATAGTTTTGATAAGACTGAAATTACTTATAATTTTCAAAACTTAACCATTACCGACTTAGCTCAAAGCGAAAAAACTAAACTAATAGGTTATGAAATTGAAAACAAAACAGGTTTTAAAAATCTTTTTTATATTAATAATGAACAATTAACAACTATTGTTAAAGAGAGTTATACACAAATTTTTAATCAATTGCCTAATGGGAAGAATTCAATTGAAAAGGTAGAATTAAAAAATCCTAGTTCATTTGACAATTCTGATACTTTTTTAAATGGGCAGATTTATGTTAAAATAACTCTTAACTCTTGATTTAATGATGATGGTTTAGAACAATCCGGGGAACTTACATTTGGAGAAAAAGAAGACATAAAAATTACTAGTTTTGATAAACCACAACCAACTCAAGTTCCTAAAGTAATAAATTTTGATATGCATAATTTACCAGATTTTACACCAGTAAATATTTCTATATTTGATAAATCAGTTATTGACAACAATTGACCACGAATTCAAAAATGACTAGCAGATGTTTTAAATATTACTTATAAAAACGATCCATATCAATGAGTTAGTGTAATTCCAACTTATGATAAGGATACTAATGAATATATAATAGCCCCTTACTATGATAGTGTTCGTTGAAATTTTTCTGCAAAACCTGGAAGTGATGGAATTGATTACCAAAAAACAGTTAAAGACGCTTTAGTATTAGCAGCATCTAAAGCTTTACATCAACCAGATCAATACAATAATGGTTCATTAGGTAGAATTCAAGTAAAAGTTAAATTATTACGTGGTTTTAGATTAGATAATAACAATCAAATCGAATATACAAGCCAATTGTCTGATCAACAAGGAAGTATTTTAATAAATCTTTATGGTTTTAAATCAACAGATGATGCTTCTTCTATTCTTAATAAATCTAATTCTAACGTTATCTTATGAGCATCAATAGGTAGTACCATTGGGGGGCTATCCTTAATAATAGCTTTAGTTATTGTTTTCACTATTCTTATGAAAAAGAGAAATAAAAATAATTAAATTTTAAGTTTGTTATAAGTTTTTAAGATACACTCATTGATCATTTTTACTTCGTTATTATTAAAATTACATGTAGTAAAAGGCATTTGTTTTTGTTCCTTTTCATTTAAGATGATGCCATAATTATTTTTATTTAACTTATAAGCATTATGATTATTTAGTACTCTCATAGAAACTTCTTTACTAGTTTTAAATAAAATAATATTTTGATATTCAATTGTATTATAAGACTCAAAGACTGAGGAATTATCAATGCAAATTAATGTGATTCCGCAAATTGAAGCAATAGTAGTTAGTCTTTTAATTATTTGTAAAATATTAGGATGATTTTGAATTAATAAATTTATCTCATCAATAATAATTATTTTATTAGGATTAATGACATTTCTTTTTTGATTAAGATCATATACATTTTTTAAATTAAATGTTTTAAATTGTTTTAATAAATTATTACAATATGATTCAATGTTTAATAAGAATTCAGTAATATCATTTGCATTTTCAATTACTTTTTTAACTACTTTATTTTCTAGAATTGGGAAATCATTTTTTGTTGGTGTTAAAAAATAAACATCAATATTTTTAATTGCATAATTTCAACTAATAGATGTTAAGATGGTATTTAAAAGATCAATAACATTTATTCTAGTAAATGAATTGATACCAATAAAGGAATTAGTTTTTAAATTTAAAGTAATTGGTGAATATTTTTCATTAAAAGCAAAAGTGTAATCTAATGGATTGATAATTTTCAAATTAATAATCTTTTGAATTTGTTTATTAATTAAAGATTTATTTTTGTAAAACTGAACTACAATAATGTTATCTAGATAATCAATAATATATTCAATATCATTAAAGATCATATTTAACGAATTAGAAATCAAATGGAATTTATGATAATAATTATCATCCATTTTTACTATCACTAAAAATTTTGTTTGTTCATTTTTAGTCTTAATATCTGAATATTGAATATTATTATCAAATAAAAAATTTTGAAATTTTTTAAAGATATTCTTTTCATCTAAATCATTAGCAATTTCAAAATTAATATGATGATATTGTGGTTTTTTTATCAACAAAAGTGAATCTAAATAATTTTCAGTTAATGTTTGCGTTAGTTTTAATTCATTATGTTCATTTTTTGTTGCTTGTACAAAGTCAATTTTTTCTTGAACAATTTCATTATCTTCCTTATTTTTCATTTTTGATTTTAATGCATTAGTTGTTTTATCTCTAATGTTTTTTACCCTGTTAACAACAGAATTTCTTCATGATTTGAATAATAATAAAAAGATGGTGATAATAGCAATAGCTGCAAATATAATTAGGAACAACCCACTAATATAACTAATTAATGTTCCAATTATTCCACCATCAATAAAATTAGCTTTACCAAAAATAAAGTATTTATCAAAGTTAAAAATATATGCTTTTCAATAATTAATATATTCATTAAGATTATTACTTTTATTTTGACTTAAAATATTTAATTGTTGAATCCCACTTAATAGGATAGCTAAAAAAATAGTAGAACAAAAAATCGCAAATATAAACCGTTTGGAAAACAAGATTTTAATTTTTTTGTTTAAGATTAATAAACATAAAATAACAATAAGATATAAGTACACTAAATATTTCGCAAACCCAATGACAAAACTAATTAAACCATCTATAGCAACACCAACATATGGTATTCTTATAAGAGAAACAACTACTAAAAGCAATAAAACGACATAAATAATAGTTTTAAATCATATAGATTTTCAAAAAGGTTGATTTGATTTTGAAGCATGGTCTTTTAATGCTTTTTGATCATTTTTAGAAGAATTTTCAGTTTTAAAATTTAGATTACTATTTAGATCTTGCTGTGTTTTCATCTTTTCCCTCTACAATAGTTGGTAACACTATTGGTCGCTTATTTAAAGATTTATCAAATAATTTAGTTATTCCTTTTTTAATTAATGTTTTGGTTTCCTTGAAATCAATAGTTTTACCATTTTTATAAACAAAGAAGGTATAAATATTGTTTTTAATATCATTTTTCAACTTATTTAATACTTGCATTGCTTTATCATCATTATGATTTATTAAACCATAATCATGCATATCTAAATCTGAAATAATCTCATTATTAGCATTAACAATAAAAGAAATTAAAAAAGTACCATTTTCAGCCATTTGATTTCTTTCATATAAAACAGAAGAGGTAATATCACTACTTCCAAAGGCACTCATTGGAACAAGTTCAAAATTAAATTTTTGTTTAATTGATTCTAATTCTCCATTTTCAAAAGAAGCAACTTCCCCATTTGATAAAATTAGTACTTGGTTTTTCTTTAATCAAGTCTCATTAATAACTTCAGCATATTGGGCAAATGATTTATATAAGCCACTAATTGGAATAATATACTTAGGTTGAATTAATGAAGCAGTAAATTTATGATCTTCATTAGATGGTTCTAGGGGAAGAATAGTCTTTGGCATTGTGATTGTTTTAATATCAAATTTAGAAATTTTATCTAATAGTTTACTTCCCAAACCTTCATAACCAGGAATTAATTTTGTTCCTAAAACAAAAGTATCATTTTGTTGAAATTGTAATTTATCATCTTCTTCATCTAAAATTTTATGAATTTTATTAAACAATTTTTCAGGTTCACCAGTTATTACAATAACAGTATTTTTTTCTGTATTTAATTCTGAAATTGGTAATGATAAAAGACCACGGTTACTAAATAAGTCAGCTTTAATAGTTGCTTGAAAGACATTAATAAAACTTTTGGAATAGATAATAAAATGTTTTTGGTATTTTTTTGCTGCTTGAGCCACTGAAAAAACACTATAAGCATCATGATCATGTAAAGCTATAATAACTCGATTAGATGTATTTGCTAATATATTTTCAAAAAATTCTTTATTGTTATGGAAAGGAGAAGTAAAGTGTTTTGATTTATCGACAATTCCTGTTTTTGTAATTAACAATAAAACTGGTTGACGATTAATAATATCTCTAATATTGGCTAATTGTGAATAAAATGCTTTAGATTGGTCATTACAAATAATGTAGTCATCTAAATAAATAATACACCCATCTGGTGTTCGAAACACAAAACCCAAAGAGTTAGGCATTGAGTTAACAATTTTAAAAGGAACAATACATTGGTCATTATCCAATATTAAATCTCGCATTGCATTTGCTTCAATGAATTGAATTTTATCAATTTGATTTTGAATCTTATATTTATTAGCTAAAAAAGTTTGAATTACGGTTTTTGATACTTCACTAGTTATAATTGGGGCATTTGTTCCTATTTTTTCAATTAAAAAATCTAATGCACCAATATTAGACATAGTTGCTGTTCCAATTAAAATAGCTTTAATACGATCCTTGTTATTTACTAGATAAGAAACATCAGGAACAATTTTACTAACACCTAATGTTTCCACAATTGGGTTTTCCACACCACAATTAATAACATAGATGCTTTTATCTATTTCTAATACATAACATGCTCTTGCTTTTTCATCCATTCCACTAATAGCAAAAAAATTAATCTTACTCATTTTTATCTCCTAAAATAAATTTTATTAATAATTAATAAATACGTTGCTGTTGCTAAACTAATTATAACAAAAGGAATATTATAAAATCACTTAAGTTATCACAATTCCTTTCACTATATCTCCTAATTCATCTTTAAGCAATTCTTCAAGCCCATCATGATAAGTATTTTCTACAAATGCACATCCAACACAAGCCCCTAAAATTTTTATATAAACATATCCATCTTCGAATTTCAAAAACTCAATATCTCCTCCATCTTGATTAACATAAATTCTAATAGAATCTATAATTTCATTTATTTTGGATACTATTTCTTTTTTATCCATTAGATATTACCTATCTTTTTTAGTTTTCTGAGTCAGGCTCATTTTCTTTATCTTCATTTATTTCTTTCACTACTTCTTCTTTTACTTTTGGGTATGTATCAATTCATTTTTGTTCATCTTCCTTATCCTTAATAAAAATTGAAACAAATATTTGGGGATTTTTCTTTTTTGATCTTCAAATGTTAGTTTCAGTATTTTCTTTAACTAAATCAATTATTTCCTTTTCATTATATTCATTCATTGTTTTTAACTTATCATTAATTGCATTTTGTAAATTTTGGGAAAACTTATATAAAAAGTTTACAGAGGTTTTTGTAAAAAAACATCCTCTAGTACTAACAACTGGAGTTGATAATAAAGCAGATTTATCTTCGTTTAATCTTAAAGTAATATGAATAACTCCATTGTCTGACAAAACCTTTCTTTCTTTAATTACATCTAGTGAATTTGAAGAAACTGATTTACCATCTATATACATTGGAACAGCATCTACACTGATATCAGTGTATGAAAGCTCACCATTTAACAATTGTAATTTATGTCCATTAATTGTAATTAATACTCTTGATTTTTCAAAACCTAAATCAACTGCATTAGCTTGTAAGCAACGTAACATTTTATATTCACCATGGATTGGGAAAATTCACTTTGGATCAATTGCTTTAATCATTAGTTGTTGTTCACTTCTTGTAGCATGTCCAGAGGCATGAATTTTGCATTCAGGTCTATTTTCAATGATTTTAACTCCTTGCTTGTATAAATTGTTAATAAGCTTTTCAACATTTTCATAATTTCCTGGAATTGGATTAGAAGAAAGGATAATAGTATCAGATGGTTTTAATGTTACTTTTGAATGTTCTCCTTTTGACATCACATTTAAAGCTGCCATTTCTTCACCTTGTGAACCTGTTAGAATGACTAATATTTCATTGTCCTTATAATTATTAATGTCTTTAGCATTTATCATAAATTCATCATCTACATCT
The DNA here is from genome assembly GCA_904501665.1 of uncultured Bacilli bacterium. GTDB lineage: Bacteria > Bacillota_I > Bacilli_A > Mycoplasmatales > Mycoplasmoidaceae > Mycoplasma_L. The sequence goes on from CAJGBT010000014.1 coordinate 21,388, forward strand.
AAATAACCAATTTTGCGCGAAATTTTGACATTTTCCTCCATTGATTTACCAATAATAGCAATCTTCCGACCAAGTTTAACACTAATTGCAATAATTTCTTCTACTCTTCCTAAATTTGATGCAAATGTTGATATAAACACTCTTCCTGGAGCATTAATAATCATAGTTTTCAAATTATTAATAATATATTTTTCTGATTCACTAAATCCTGGAATTTCAGACGAAGTAGATTCACATAATAAGACATCAATTCCCCTTCTTGAAAAGTCCATTAATTTTTTAAGATCTGTTTCATCACCATTAGTTGCAAAGTCAAAACGAAAATCACCTGTACTAACAATATTTCCATTTGGAGTATTCACACACAACATAAATGAATCTGGTACAGAGTGACAAACACGACAGAAATCAATTTTCATATATTTACTAGTAATAACAGTGTCATCATCATATTCAATAATTTTTGGAATTTTAATTTCCTTATGTTCAGCAATTTTCTTTTTAATTAATTCTGCTGGTAACTTTGGAGCATAAATTACTGGGACATCAACCATTAATAATAAATGAACTATTCCTCCAATATGGTCTTCATGACCATGAGTAATGATTAAACCTTTAAAGTTTTTCTCATTTTCTTTAATGTATGAGAAATTTGCAACTGTACCATTCATTCCAAGTAATTCATCATTAGCAAATTTTACACCAGCATCAAACATAAAGATTTCATCATCATGTTCAATTACATAAGTATTTTTTCCAATTTCTTCTAAACCACCTAAAGCAAAAATATAGGTCGGGATTTTATTTGTATTTTCATTCATAAATATTTTCCTTTTAAATATTAAAATTAATCTTTATTTTTATTAAGCCAAGTTTTAAATTCTTTGGTTAGGTTAATTTATTAATGTAATTATAGCAAATTATTAAAATTTATTATTGATATTTATTTATTTTTTTTAGATTAGACAGTTTTAAATAAATTGCCCACTTTCATTATATAAATTTTTTTCATATTCAGTAGGTGTAAATCATTTACCATCTATTTTGGTTAATCTTTTATTATTGTGAAATTCAACATAATTTGTCATATTTAGTTGTACC
>CAJGBT010000015.1 GCA_904501665.1 uncultured Bacilli bacterium
CATCATGAGTTATTTGAGTGTATAACATAATTGCTCCCTTTCCGTACTAAAGGGGGCACTTTTTTATATATTTACAAAATTAAAAAGTGCTCCACCTTTATTTTATCAAAGGCGTTGCACTTAATAATTCAATTTGGGAAATTTCTCCATAAAAGGAGGGATTTTTATTATATGAATAATTTTAAAATATAATATTTACATTAATTTATTATTAGGGATTAAAAATGCTAAACAAAATTAAAGATAAAAATTTTTTCTTTGCCTATAATTGAAATGAAACTATTCAAGAAATTGAAACTAATATTTTAAATTTATTAAAAGCAAAAGAACAAACCTTAGATATTGAACTAAGTGAAAACATTATTTTAAAAGTTGTTATTGATCAAGAAGACATTAAACTTTGTTTTAATGAAAATCTAACAAACAATAAAAAAAGAGAATTTATTGATGTTATTAAAGATTTTAAAAATAAAGATCTCAAACTTTCTATTAAAACCTTCTTATCAAACATAATTACAAAATATTTAGAACAAAAATTATTTAAAAAACAGTATAAGTATATTGATATCAATACTTATTTTTATTATGACATTAATTTACAACAAATTTTAAAAAGTAATGCAAGCTTAATTATTGGTCATAAAAATATGATAGATGGCTTACTTGATTTTAAAAATAATGTCATTAAAAGCAATCATCCAATTTTGATAGACTGTTCTAATAGGGTAATGTTATTAAGTGTTGAAGTAGATTTTTCAATGATTTCCAAATACCAAAACAATAATTTCCAAGAGTTACTAACGATTTTTAATAATCATTTTATAGTTAATGCTACAAACAATAATTATTTAACATTTACTTTATATATTAATAATGTTGATCTTAACCAAATCAATGAGATTATTAATGCTTTTAATTCGCTCATAAGTAATTTTAAGGAAAAAAGTATTAATCTTAAAATTGAAATTTCATTTTTAAAAGAAGCAGTAGGAAAAATTATTCTAGATGATTTCTTAAGTCCAAATATAACTATTAACAATGAAAAAAGAATTTATGAATATAAACAACAATACTATCCTTTAGCTTGAAATAACGAAACAATAAAAACAAATTTTATTAACCAGGTTAAAAATGAAAAAATTTTATGTGATAGTTATCTAGCATTTGTTTGATTATTTTTAGATAACCAAGCTTTGAAAGAACAAGCATTACAAACATTGATGCAAGAGCAAGCAAATTATCATAATAGCAAAATTACAAATATTGATGATTTGTATATAACATTTTGTAAAGGCGGATATGATTTTTGATATGTTAAGCAATTTATATTAGAAAATAAAATTGATTTTAGTTTTAGTAATGAAGAAAAAAATAAATTAAGATCACAACTGATATTAATCCCTAATTTTAAAAATGATTTTGTGATTAATTTTATTAATTTGCAAATTAGCAATGAAAAAACAAATTCAAATATTCTAATAATTGTTAAAAATGTACTTAAATATTTATTAACTGCTAGTTATCAATCAAAAACAGAAAAAGACTTAAATGAAATTTCAAAAATTGATTGATTGAATTTTAAAGATTAAAAAAAATAAGTATAAAACAAAAATACTTTTTGATAAATTTAAAACAATTGATATAATTATTATGTAATTTCTATGTCCTTATTCTAGATAGCAAAACCAACTATGAAATATAAAGAAACTAATAAAGAACAAGAAAATTTAAATAAATATTCTCATAGAGATATTAAGAAACCATCAATATATTTAAATTATTATGATGATATTAATGTAATTTCTAGGGATAAATTTGATGATAAATATAACTCCTATGATTTTGTTAGAAATGATGAGTTGTTTGATGAAGATGATAAATTTAATAATTATCGTGAATTAGATAGACATGATAGTATTGTTTCCTTCATTGATGAAGATAAGTCTTATATGCAAAATTATGATAACTTTCAAAAAAATAATATTGCTTTTTATAGTACAATTAAAGATCAAATTTTTGCTGAAACATATAGAATTCTTGGAGCTAACAAAAATAATTTAGATAGTAGTAATCATAATGATTTATCTACTTTAGAAAAAAAATATTCTACTAATATTAAGGATGTAGATAAAATTATTGCAATTGCTTCAGAAAAAGATAAGAAATTGCTTAACTTAATTGTTAATGATAATGAAGAAATTGAAGCACTTAAAAAGAAAGCATCAAGTAGTAACCAATCAACTACTAGCAAGACAGATGACAATGATGAACATCTACATGTTAATGATGTCCCACCACAACCAATTAGTGACTTGGCTAATAATTGCAGTGTAGAAGATACCAATAAGACAAGTCAAGTCTCTGCACCACCAAAAGTTCCATCTACTAATAATGATGAGTTAATTAGTCAACCAAAAAAAGAATACCCTAATCCAATTTTATTAGATGATAGTTTGATTAATAAAAGTAGTAATGATGAATTTATAGTTAGACCAAGAAAAGATATTGAAGAGACTGAATATGTAAAAATCAATAATATGATTAATAGTTATCGTAATGATAAAAACTTAAATACCTTTATTAATAAAAGTACCAAACCATTATCAATTAATGATGCCTTATTTGTTAATTTACAAGAAAAATTTTATATTAGTGAAAATGATTTAACTAGACAAAGAAATAATCAAAAAAAGGTAATTAGTGATGTGTTATCAGACTATCAAAACACCTTTAACGAAAATGTACGTTATGAAGTGAAAAAAGAAGTACAAAATATTAATGCCGGTTCAAAATCATTATTTAATTATCAAAACTTGAACTCTATAGTTAGTAATGAAAATGCCAAGAATGTTGCTATCTTAAAAGAAAATGATGATTTGAAAGCAAAAATCAAATTATTGGAAAAAGAAATTAAGAAAAATGTTAATGAACAACGAGATTTAGATTCTAAAAAAGATAACCTAGAATCACAAATTGAAAAAGTTGAAAATGAAATTAAGGAAGCTAATGAAAAGAAGATATTAGAAGCTAAATTCAAAGCGATCCCAACAATGAAAACATCTTCTACTCCAAACTTTAAAAACTATACTAATGTCCTTAAAACTAATAGTAATGAAATAAATCAACAAATTATTCATAATAAACAAGAAGTTAATGATAATAACTTAATGGTAGTTAATAGTGCAGCAAATAATGAGTCTACTAATAATTACAATATTCCTAGAGTAGCTAAGAACTCTACATTTGTAAATAATTTATTAAATGAAAACCAAAATCCAAGTTCATTAAATGAGGCTAAAAAAAACAAACCATTTACTTACTATGAAGCTAACAACAATAGTTTTTTAAATAACAAGATTAATTTTACTTCTGAAATAAATTCAATTAAGAGTCAAAATGTTTCTTCATTACAAAATGCTATTAACTCTAAAAAACAAGAACTATTCCAAAGTTTTAACAATAACCCAGATATGTTAAATGCAAATCCTACTTCAGCAAGCAAAACAATTTTTAGCAATAAGTTTAGTGATATTCATGGTCAAGAACAAAAAGTTTCTTTAAGAGAAGCAATGGGAACAAATAACAAAAAACGAGATCTTTTTTAAATTTTATTTGAACTTAAAACATTGTTAAAATTTTCAAAAACATTATATCCTTTATGAGTATTATTAGAAATAAAAGGAACATATGAAGGATTAAAATTTGTTGACTTGTTGTTAGGTACAAATCCTCCTCAATAAATACCAGATGGAATTGCTCCAATGATGGTTGAGAGTTTAGTAATATCTATATTTTGATAAACAGCTGATCCTGACGCCCCTTCTGTTAGAGCTCAATTTGCATATGGATTTTTTACTACTTGATAAGGGGCATGTAGCCCTTTTAACATTTCATTATTTTCCCTATCAAGGCTTGTTTCATATGTTTCTCAAGTATTATTATCAATTAAACCACCAGTTAATCTTTTAGTTGCTGCAGGGTTGCCAACAATGATTGTGTCTGGTTTATTATAATTTTCTTGATACTTTTTTTGAAATAAATTTGAATCATCTAGATAATATTGGAATGGATTATTATAAATGTTAGAAAAATCGGAAGATAAATTTGTATTAAAAGTCATTTTAACAAGTGCGATATCTAGGTTATAGTTATTATTTTCATCTGAAAAGAGTGTTATGTTAGGATTTAAATTATCAGTAATTATTTCAATTGAATTTGGATAAGGAAACGTTCCTTCATTTGCAAAAATACTTTGATATTTATTAAATTTAGGATTATATATTTCTAATCAAAATTGATAACCTCGTGGACATTTAATTAGATAATTATATTTGGCGTTATTAGGATTGTTAGAACCATCATCACTTGGTATAGAGGATTTTTCACTAATATATTTACAAGCATCAGCAACAACATGGTAATTTGTCATAACATATCATTCAAAATGATTATTAGAATTAAGGTGATAGTATCAACTTCAAGCAGTTCCTTGAGAAGCACGATAGTTATTTCCAATAATATCATCAACTTGAAAAGTGATTTTTAAACTATTATTTAAAAATGATGTTTGTAATTTTTTATTAGTTTTAGATAAGGGGTCTTCACTTGGTAATACAAAATCTGTTTGATTATTAGAATTTCTAGTAACTTGATCATAAATAAGATAACCAACACCACCACATACACCTAAACTTAGTGTAACTGTTGATATTATTAAGAATATTTTTTTAGCTATTTTTTTCATTTGTTTTTATTAGTATTTTATTAATTATATTACATAGTTATCAATAACACCACCACCAAGACAAATTTTTTTATGATATAAAACTGCATATTGTCCTTGTGTAACAGCAAATTGCCCTTTTTTATAAATTAACTTCACACTCTTATCTTTATTAATTTCAAAATGACATTTAATTAACTTTTGTCGATGTCTAAATCTTACTAAAATCTTTTGATTAGTTTTTGGGATATATTTAGGATTAATCCAATTAAATTGATTAATTATTGCTTGCTTTGATAATAAATATTTATTTTTTTTATCTTCACTACAAACATATAAGATATTATTATCGACATCTTTTTTACAAACATAATATTTAGTTTTCATTCCTCCAAGATTTAATTTAGAATTTTGACCAATAGTATAAAAAACAATGCCTTCATGTTTACCGATAATTACATTGCTATCAATATCAATAATATCACCTGGTTTTTCAGGTAAATAATTTTTCATAAATTGTTTAAAATTTCTTTCTCCAATAAAACAAATTCCAGTTGAGTCTTTTTTATTTCAAACATCTAATCCTATTTTATTGGCAATTTTTCTAACTTTTTTCTTAGTTAATCTAGCTAGTGGAAAAATAGACTTATTTACTTGTTCTTCACTTAATTGACAAAGAAAATATGTTTGATCTTTATTCTTATCTTTTGCCATTTTTAATAATGAACCATATTTATTATTCTTCTTATTAGCATAATGTCCAGTGGCAATGAAGTCACACTTCATGTTTTCAAAAGCATATTTAAGAAAACACCCAAACTTAATATATTTATTACAAAGGACATCAGGATTAGGAGTATGTCCTTTTTTATACTCTGCAATGAAGTTTGAAAAAACATAATCTCAATATTCTTTAATAAAATCAACTTTAGAAATCTTTACACCTAATACATCAGCAATTTTTTTAGCATCTTCTCATTCGTATTGAGCATCACACTTTTCTTTTTGGTTATCATAATTTTCATGGTTAATAAAACTATCTCAATTTTGCATAAAAATTGCTTCTACTTCATATCCTTTTTGTTTTAAAAGATAACATGCTACTGCTGAATCAACTCCACCACTTAAACCAACAACAACTTTTTTCATCTTAAAAATATCCTTTTAAATTAATTTTCAATTGGTAATAATTGATCGATTTAGCAATTCTGTCATTAATTTTTCAATATTAGAATAATTTTTAACATATAAAACTAATTCACAATTAAATGTTTTATTAGTTTTATTTTTTATAATAATGTAACTAGAAATAACTGCTTTATATTTTTGAATTGCTGAAATAATACTAATTGAAGTATTGTTAGTAAAAGCTCCAGTTAAAATTAATCTTGCCCGAAAATTACGATCAGTTTTCTTTAATTTTTCTTTGTTTCAATTAAGAATTATAATTTTTTGGTTTTCGTTATTTACATTAGGACAATCATATTTATGTACTTCTAAAATGTCATCATTCAAAATCCCAATAGTACTTTGATAAGGAATCTTTGAACAACATTTAGTAATTATTATTTTCTTTATATAATAGTTATCAGTGGATTTAAAAAGTGAATTTTCCCAAATTCATTTTCAGGAGTTTGATTTAATTTTTTTAATAATTTCATTTTTTTTGACTTCATTATCGCCAAATAAATCATAAATATCATTCCTATTTATTTTGATAATTTTCATATTCTCTAAAAAATCTTTAATGTTATCAATATCAAATGTATTACTTATAAATTCTTCAACTTGCTTCTTTGAGACATTAGACTTAAATTTCTTATTGATATTTTTAATAAAAGAAGAAACATCACCCTCAACACTTAAGGAAATGGCATCAATTTCATTATCAATTCATTTGATTAAATTTTCATCTCTTGTTCAATTTTTTCAATTCCTATTAATTGTTTTTTTTGGATTATAAATTATTTTAATAATATCACCAGAATCTAACGAAGAAAATAAACTAACTTTTGAATTATTAACATAGATATCTTTTAAGTAAGGAAAAAGTTTTACATTAGTTAGTGCTGCATATTCAAACACATTTAAATTTTCATTAATGTTTTCTCATCTTTCATGATTTTGATTATAAACATTGATAAATTTTTGCTTAGCAATTTTTTTAATGGTATCAATTTTTTCAAAACCATTATCTTGATTATTATCTGTAAATAAATCCTTAACTTCATTTTCAAAAGGATTGGTTTCTTTATCTTCTTTATATCGTCAATGTGAGGCAATTCCAAAGTTTGCTATTCTATCCATATCAACTGTTCTTATTTGAATTTCCATATTCATACCTTTATAAAAAATACCTGTATGTAATGATTGATATAAGTTAGCTTTTGGTGTTGAAATAAAATCTTTAAAGGTATTTTTGACATTATAAAACATTGTATGGATGATACCTAAAATTAAATAACAATCTAATGTATTATCTACAATAATTCGCATTGCAAATAAATCTAAGACTTCATCATCAATCTGCATTTTCTTATAAGTTGAATATATACTTTTAACTCTTGATGATCAATCAAACTTAATGTTTTTTTCTTGTAATAAAAGCACAATTTTTTGAATTATTTCTTGATAAATACCATTATATTGTTTTACTTTGTTATCCACTATTTTTTTTGTTTGTACGTAAATTGAATGATCTAAGATATTCATACAAATATCCAATAATTCTATTTTTATTTTGTACATCCCTAATCTACCAGCAAGATTTGCATATATTTCTTTTGTTTCTAAAGCAATCCTTTTTTGCTTCTCTTTTTTAAGATGATAGATTGTTTTCATATTATGATAACGATCTGCAATTTTGATAAATAAAACGCGTAAATCCTTAGAAATATTTAAGAAAACTTGAATTAAATATGATTGTTTATTAGCGCCATATACATTATTATGTCGATTTTTATTAGAGTATTTAGAAATTTTAGTAACTGAATTAACTAAATAGATAACTTGTTCACTAAAAATTTCTCTTAAATCATTTTCACTTGCATTTGTATCTTCTAATACATCATGTAAAATACCAGCACAAATAGTATCACTATCCATATTTCAATCAATAAGAATAATAGCAACTTGCAATGGATGAGTTACAAAAGGTTCACCACTTTTTCGTAATTGCCCTTCATGATATTTAACAGCAAAATGAATCGCCTTCTTTACCAGTTCAATTTCTTTTTTCTCATATTTTGAACCTTTCATTTTGTCTATGATTAAATCACTTTTTTGTTTAATTAAATCTAGCATATTAATAAATATTATAGTTGATATTTTTTACTTAATTTAAATACATTATTATTTATTATCTTATTTATTCTATTTATCAATAATTTAATGCTATTGGCATTTGATAGTGAAAACGGATCTAACATATATTTTTTAAATAGTTCATCAGGAGAATAGGTTGAAACAAAAATAGTTGTTAATTTTTTTTCCATTCGTTCTAATACAATTGGATAAATGATATTAGCATGAATATGTTTATCAAATTGTTCATTACCTAGTTCATCAAACATAAGAACATCACAATGCTTAATCATTTCCACATCATCTCAAAAGTTATCTTTTCTTTTGAATTTTAATAAAATTTTATTAAAAAAGATAGGCATATTAACAATACCTACATGTTTACCTAATTTAGACATTTCATTACAAAAAGAAATTGTTAAATAACTTTTGCCTGTTGAAAAATCTCCATATAAATAAAAACTTTCTGGATACTCTTGTTTTTTGTTCTTAATTAAAAAGTTAACAAACTTAATTCTTGAACTATCTTTTTGATTATCATCAACAAAAGCTTTTGTTAGTAATTGATTATTATTTTCTATATCAATATCTGAATATAAAAATAGACTTTTTGTTTTATTATGAACATTCATATTTGGGAATTTATGACATTTGATTGCAACTGTTTCTAATAGACCAAACTTATTTCTTTTTAGTTTTAAATGAATCCCACCGAAAGGACATTGATTAGTTGCTTGTTCACAAGCTTTTAGTTGTTCTAATATTTTTTTTATTTGTAATGAATTATCTTTTATCTCTTGATCAGATAAATTAGTTTGTTCTGTAACCAAAGCTATTTGTTCATTACTAAATTCATTACTCATTATCATTCAACCTGTTTATTATTATGCTTATTCTCAAAGTGATGCTTAGCAGCATTTTTTAAATGTTGGATAATACCACGAATATCTTTTATATTTTTGCGATTAATAGTTATAGCTATTTTTTGTAAATACATTGGTTCCAGTCTACCATTATTAATTAAGATTGAATAGTCAATTAAAATGTTAATAACAAAATCAGGAAGCTGATAACCTATTCTTAATTTTTCAATCAACTTTACATCAATAGAACTTATCGGATTTTTTTGAATACAAGCTAAATACTGTTCACTATTTAAGCTATGATAATCATTAATGATATTTTTTAACTCTGATTCACTAATGTTGCTTAAGAATAAATTAACATTACGGTTAATTTTTTTAACAACATCAAAGTTATTAATATTTTTTTGTTTAATTAAATTATCAATTTTTAACATTAAAATCCGATTATCAATTTTAGTGTTTGCACCATCTTTATATAAAGCCTGATAACAACATTGAATAATTTCAGATTCTAAAATTTTGTTATCTTGATAGTAAGTGTTAATGTTATTTTTTATATCATTATCAATGGAGATTAAAGACTTAGTTATTTTAAATAGTTCATCATAAAGATTATTGAAATTAAATTCTTTAATCTTAATCTCCTTAGTAAATTGTTGTTCAAAAGTTTTTGAAACATTAACTAAACCAATAAGTTGGTTATTCCCATCAAAACAGAATTTAGTACGTTCAAACTCTAAGTCACTAACTTTACTCCGAAATAAATCAACCAACATTTGATTATTAGAAAAATTTTTTCAGTTTAATGGTTCACATATCTTAAAAATTAAAAAATCTTTTTTATGAGGATTAATATATGTTTTGATTAATCCAATTGCCTCTAGCAATTCTTTATTATGTTTTAAATCATCTATGTTGAAATTAAGTAATTTTAAAAGATGAGCATCTTCTATAGAAACATTACTATATAAATTTTTTAAATAATCATATTCATTTAGCAATGTGTTGTACAGATCAATGGCTTTAATACCAACGATTGGTAAATATACATAATTTAACATTTTTTGATTGATATTTAAATCAAAATCACATACAACTTGATACTGCATATTTATTTACATCCTTTCTAACAAGACAAAATATATAACTTTTTATTTTTTTTTCAAAAATTAGGGAATATTCTAAATTAGTTATTAACTAAAAAACACATATTATTAACAATTTTATCCACATTTTTTACCTAAAAATGGGAGAAAACCAAGACTTTTCCACATAAATGTGGATAACTAAAAGTAATTTTTAATGATTTTTTTTAATAAATAAAAGCAATTTTATTTAACTATTTCTTAATAAGAAAAACACAAAAAATGTTAAAATATATCTATATTATAGGTAAAAATGAAAAAGAGAAACAAAATTTTATTTGGTATTTTAACACCTATTGCAATTACCTCTGTTGCAACATTATCTTGTGCAACAGCATCATTTTATCGTGACAATAAAATTTATAATCAGAATACTAAACTAGAAAATGAACCAAATTTAATGAATATTAATCAAAATAGTCGGGCTAGTGGTCAATATTCTAGTTGAAACAAAATATTTAATGAAAATTATGGTGTTTCAAGAGTGTTTGTCCAAGCTAATAGTACATTATCTGCTTTTTTTCCTTTTGAGTTAATGCCAACAAAGATCCAACTGATAAAAACTTTTTTTGCTAATAACTATAATAATATTTTTGCTGGCAAAATGAATGCTCCAGTTGCAAATGATTTTGAAATAGATTCTCAAAACTATACTGTTAATAATAAAGAGGGTTGAATTGATTTAAGAGTTACTAAAAAAGGTTACTTTGACTTAGACTCAAATTGAGTTGCTAATGGATATATGCCTTATGAAATTATTAGAATTACTGGTCTTAAAAAAGCAAATCCTACCCCAACAGTTTTTAAAATTAAACAAGTAAATGGGACTCCTTTAAAACTTCAATATTATGCATCAGAATTTGTTGATGAATTTAAAAACTTATATGATAGTGGTGACAAAGATGAGTTTTTTAACTTTACTAAAAAATGATTTGATTTTGATAGTAGTAACTTCCCATTTAGTGATATTAGTAATTTAAATTTGAATTTCTCTAATATCAACAATCATCAAGGATCATTTTTAATGACAGCTAGCTATCTTTCCTACTTTGCTGATGATGATTATTGTACCTTTATCAATACTACAATAGGGGCTAGTGGTGAAGTCAATACTGAATATAAAGGTTTATCTGAGTTTCAATCTTATGTTATCCCTTATAATTCAACTCCACCAGATCCTTCGACAGGAATAGGTATAGATAAATTTAATAGATTATATGCTAAAGATTTTTTAAACAAATTTTTAACTGAACCCTCAGCAAAAAATTGAGTTAAGAAAAATATTTTTGCATTGATTAAAAACCCTAGTAAAAATGCCACATTTAATAATGTTTATTTGTCTGAAAATGAAAAAGATTATGTGATTGATTATGATAAAGGTTCAATAACCCTAGCAGGATATCTAGATAAACTATATGTTGAAAATGGTGTTATTTTAGATAAATATGATTTAAACACCAATGGCATTAAAATCATTATTACTGGTTTAGAAGCAACTCTTAATACTAAAATACTTAAAAATGAAAATTTCCCAGTTGTTGATGCATCAATTAATACTTTACCCACAAATAAACCAAGTAAAGTTTTAGAAAATTTAAAAAAAGACATAAATAAACCTTGAAATGATGCTACCTATGCTCAAAGTTTTTTTCTACCACTTAATTTACCACAAAATATCAATAACTTTAAAATAAAAGCACTTGATGGAAAAGCTGATGATCAAACAGGAACATTAACTATTACTCGATTAGTTTTTTCTGGAGCTAATGTCAATGGAGATACTAATGACTTGGATGCAATAGCAACTAATGATAGTGGTGCTAATCCTTTTGTTTATAATTTCCCTGTAACAAAACCAAAAACAACAAGTTTAAACCCAATTGGTTATGTTGAAAATAATAATGATTTATTTCCTTATGAAATTGAAGATAAATTTAAAAACAGTGACCAAACTATTATTAGCCAGTTAAAAACAATTGTTAAAAATCAATTAATTATTAATAATCCTAATCCAAGTATAACTGATGATGAAATTGATATTAGTTTCATTCAAGCAAATAATCGTTTAGGAACAATTGACATTAATGTAACTATTAAAAGAAGATTAATTGAAGGTGAAATTAAAAACACACCACTAACTCAAAAAGTAACTATTAATGGTTTTAAAACATTAAATCATACTGTTATTAATCGTAATTTAAATTATCCTCAAGATATTTATCCATCTGATATTGAAAATTATTTTGCTAATAACAAGATAAATAATGATCAAGACAAAATATTAACATTTTTTGATTTTCATAATTTACCAAAAATTTCATATGATAGTAATGGCAAACTAAATTCAAATCTATTAACTAATTTCCAAATTACTAATCTTAATAATTTAAATGGAACTGCTACTATTTCTTTTGTATTAAATGGCGGATATTTTAATGATGATGATTGAGCTACCCTAATAAAATCTCCGCTTAATTGTAGTTTAGATTTCAATTTATTTAAATTTGCTAAACCAACTAAATTAAATGATGTTACTTTATTAGTAGTTGATAAATGATTAACTAGTGAATTTGTTAAAGAATTACAAAATAACACCATTGAAAATGTTAATATCCTAAAATCAGCTATATTTAATAGTTGTGAAAACCCACCTGAAGATGTTAGTATTGATACTTATTTAAATTGAATTACTCTTGGTGAATGTAGTCAAGTTAGTGATGTTAACAAATCATTTAAGATTGAAGTTACTATTAACAAATATGTTGATGAAAATGGTGTACCTCAAGATAAAAAATTTACTACTAGTATTTTAGTGAATGGTAATTTTAGATCAGTTGAAAACACTCGTTTTAAAAATTATCCAGTTGATAATGATGCAACCATCAAAATTGATGGTGTCTCTGATATTAAAGCAAGCAGTTGAGTAAATGAAACAGTCAAGATTAAAAATGCTATAATAAGCAAATGAGAATCTTTAATTAAAGGTGATATCCCACCTGATTTTAATATTGAAAATAATTTAATAATTAAAACAGATCAAATTAAATATGATGATAAAGCTGGTTATATTGATGTCCCTGTATCATTAAAAACATATTATGATGGTGGTCATTTAGTTGAAGGCGACCAAGACGGATATGATGAAGATACTATTATCCATATAACCGGATTTCATACAATAGCAAATACAGAAATTCCTGATACTAAGGAGAAACCATACAATATCAGTGATGTAAGCAAAGTACTACCGTCTGAATCTTTTTTAAAATTTACTGAGGAACAGTGAAAACAACTTATTATTAATAATGTGCTAATTGGTGGTACCGATGGTATAGCTACAAAAGATATTACTAAGTTTCAAATCAATCGAGTTGATGATAAATATGGAGTAGTAAGTTGTGAATTTAAACTTAATTCATACTATCTTGATGGAGAATTCATTGAAGTAGCTAAAAATGCTAATAAAAAACCATTAGAAGCTACTAATTTATTTATAGGAGGTTTCAAGACACAAACTCCTTCTTCCTTAAAACAAGACTTAACTTATAATCTTCCAAATGTTAATAACATATTACCTTCTGTCTATTTTGAACAAAATAAAAATGAAAAATATTGACAACAATATTTTTTTAACCAAGGTATAGTTAAAGATCCAACTCCAAATAATGACTACTTAAATATTAATTTGAATATGTCTAATGTAAATGTTAATGACAAAGATGGAACTATTACCTTTAATAAAATTGAATTAAATTCATATTTTGCTAAAGCTTTTGGTTTTAACACATCTAATGGAAATTTTAATATTAGTAAATTACCAGATTTTCAAGAAGATTTTACTGAATATCCTTACCCAACAACTTTAACAACTCCTAATCTTGATGTTGATAAGTTGAGTCCTTATACAAAAATTACTATTAAAGGTTTTAATCATGTTAATGGTCCAACAACATTTATTGATGATAGTTCTATTGATTATGACCAAAGTTCCTCATTAGTTAGTGATCGTTATTCTACAAATAAATTAGTTAAATTTTTATCAAATAATTTAGATGATTCAAAAACAAATTACATACCCAATTTCAAATCTTTTATTTTTGATAATTGTATTACTGGTGAAAAACAAGGAATTGATAAAAACAATGATATTGCTTTTGAATTTTCAGATAATGCAAGTGATATTGAGAATGGAACTATAACAGCTACAATCTCATTAAATAAATATTGATCTAATGATGGAACCTTAAAGGACAAAAGCAAAGGGGATGAACCTCTAAGAAAAACTATTACTTTTAATAAATTTGCATCATATCAAAGCACAAAAGTTATTGATAATCAAGAAATTAAAAGTCAAGATATAGGTGCAAACATTTCAACATTATATGCAAATCAATTATTAGATAAAATTAGTAATCAAGCTGATAATAAACCAATTATAGATGCTATTAAATGAAGTATCATTAACAAATGTTTATCTGGTAATAAAGCTAATCCAGTTAATAATCTTGATAATATAACAATTATTGAAGCCAAAAACCCTAATTTTAAAGAAGGTAGCATTAATATTTATTTTAAATTAAAACAAATATGAGATATTACTGATCAAGATTTTGATGGTAAGAATCCTCAAAACGGCAATAACAAAGAATATAATATTACAATTACTCAATTAAAGACTTTAAAAAAGACTGAGATTAATAGTCCATTGGATATTAATAAGTTATATATCAATGCACAAACATATGACAAATTTCAAGTTTTAAATAAAGAAATTACAGCTGAAAAATTTTTAACAGATGGATATAAGATTGGTAATTATGAATTATCTTTTGAAGAAGCGATAAGAACATTATTTGAACAAAATAAAGGAGGAATTTTAAAAAACATTGATCGAGACAAATTAGATGCAGTGACCATTGTTGATGAGCAGCCAATAATAGGTAAAATTTCTGACATCAATCCAAACGAATTAATAGTTACAATTACATTATCCAATACTTATGATTGAAATGAACAAGGTAACAATCTTGTAGAAGGTAATCATGATTTTGACCTTACTTTATATAATTTTTTTCAAAAAGCTACTGGTCCAACAAAAATAAAATTAGATCCAAATTATACATTATCTGCTGGTAATTTATTTGATTATGTATATAGTTCTAAGCCTGTGATATATGCTGAAACTTTTGAGGACCAAATTTTAAAAGATAAAAATTCCACTGCATTAGCATATCTTAGTGAATTTGTTTATGATAATTGTTTAGATCCTAATTCAAATTTAGATGGTATTCAAAAAGAATCTTCTTTTGGATTTGAATATTATCCTAATTCACAAACTAATTCATTTGATCGTAAACTTTATATTAGATTTTGATTAAAGGATTACAATGATAAAGATGGTAATCAAGTTTCTAATGCAACTTATGAACAAGCAATAAATGCTGGAATGTATAGAGATATTATTATTTCAAACTTTCCAAAACCAGAAAATACATTAAAACAACCAACACTTCCATTAGGCAATGGAAAAAGGGTTTCAATTAAAGCAAAACCAGTTTATGTTGGTCCTGATAAAAAAGAAGACAACACCTTACCTACATTAACTGTAAAAGATTTAGTTAGCAATCTTGATGGTGATGAAAATTACAATACAAAATTATTTAAAGCATGAATAATGCAAAACCTTTATACTGGTAATACAACTGGTCTTGTAAATTACCAAATTGAAGATGGTAAAAATGTTAATATTACCGTTGATTCACCTAATTATCAAGATGGAGAAATTACAATAACTGTTACACTTAAAAATTATTGAACAGAAAATGGCATAGGTAATAATGGTTGTGTAGCTAAAAACATATGTATTTATGATTTTAAAAAGATTAATTCAACCAAAATCACTAACCTAACACTAGATTTGGTTAATGAAGCCAATTATCCATTAGCTAGCAATAGTGATATTAAAAAATCGAATATTACTAGTTGAGCAACAAGTTCACCAGATTATTCTGAAGTATTTAATGAAATTAAATCAAAAAGGGTTTCTGATTTTATTAATAATACAACAAATACTGAATTTAAAGCAAAAGCTTTTAATTATATCAAGCAATGAATGGTTCAAAATAAAGATATTGTCTTCTCTTATTTACCAGAAGATATGTCAGATCAGGAATTATTTGATAACATTATAATTGATAATAAATCCCCTTGACTACCCGATCATGATAATGGTACATTAACTGTCTTCTTTTCGTTAAACAAGTATTTAAAAGATGATGGTACAGTTGCACAAACACCAGATTCAAATCCATTAGTTTGTAAAATTAAATTTAGTGGTTTTCAAATGACAGGAACTGCCACTCATTTACAAAATAAATATTCAATTAGTGTTACACAAACTAATTCATTACCATATTTTATTACTAGTAGTAAGGGAATTAATTATAGTGATTTAGCATCAAGTGATTTATTAGAATCTAATAATCTTCTTTCTTTGACAAATGCCAATGTAATTCGACGAATGATTTTAGCTACTCCAAATGGTGAAGAAAAAAGTTCAAATTATTCATCATTAATTACTGGTAACATTAGTGGTGGTGTTAGTTCACCAGACAATATTTCTATTGATAGTGTCCAAGCACTACCTACACTAGGTAAGCTAGTTATTAAATATCATTTATTAAGGGCATGAACCGAAACAGATGTTGATGTTCCTACAAAATATAATCTATCAGGTGAACTAACTTTAGTAAACTTTAAGAAAGTAGATTCAAAACTTCAAATTTCTGAAAAATTAAGTCCATTCATTTTTGTTGGTGTTGGTTTAGGGATATTCATTATTCTATTCTTAATTTTATTTGTGATTTTCTATCGTAAGCGACGTGATATTGAATATCAACAATAATTTAGTTATTTAGTAATAAATTTTAGAAAGTTAAGATAATGAAAAAAGCGATTGTTTTTGATGGTAATTCTTTATTTTACCGAATGTATTATGCAACTATAAAACAAGCTGAGTATGCGAAATTAAATAATCTAACACCAAATAATGGTATTAGATTAACAATAAATGTTATTTTAAAATACTTAGAAAATAACGAATATGAATATTATTTTGTAGCTTTTGATCATTCTGAACAAACCTTTCGCCATCATGATTTTGAAAATTATAAAAAGGGAAGGCAAAAAGCACCTGATGATTTATATACACAAATGATAGATACCATTGATTGTCTTAATTATTTAGGAATTAAAGCTTTACAAAAACCTAAGATTGAAGCTGATGATTTAGTTGGTTCATTTACCAAATTGATGAATGATCATAATATTAGTGTTGATGTTATTACTTCCGATAAAGATTTATTACAATTAGTCAATCAACAATGCTCTGTTCATTTAATGAAGCAAGGTGTATCTAATCTTGATTTATTTTCCATTTCAAATTTTAAAGATAAATTTTTTGGATTAAACCCGCAACAAATTATTGAATATAAAGCAATTGTTGGGGATAATTCTGATAATTTACCAGGTATTAATGGGATTGGTCCCAAAACAGGGATTGATTTATTATTAAAGTATCATGATCTTGATAATATTTATAACCATCTAAATGAATTATCATTAAACTTACAAAAAAAATTTAATGAAAGTAAAGCAATGGCTTACCAATGTAGACAGTTATCTACAATTTTATTAAATGAACTTAATGATTGCCAAATCAACGATTTTAAAATACAAAAATATGATCTAGATAAATTACAAACAATTATTAATAAATATCATTTAAAGCAATTAGATGAATACTTAAATAAGAATAAACAAATTAATCTTTTTTAAACACTAGGAGTTATTAATGCCAGAATTGCCAGAAGTACAAGTTGTTGTTAATTATTTAAATAAAAATATTTTAAATAAAAATATTAAAGACATTAAAGTTAATCTTAATAAATTATTAAAAAACACAAAACCAAAAACTCTTATTGATAGTCTCTTAAATACAAGTATTATTAAGATTGATCGTCGTGGTAAATATTTGATATTTCAATTTAAAAATAATAAATGCTTAGTTGCTCATTTAAGAATGGAAGGTAAGTTTTATTATGAAGATGCTAGTTATCAATCGAGTATTCATGACCATCTTATTTTTAGTTTTGATGATAAGACACAATTAATATATAATGACACAAGACAATTTGGTACTTTTCATCTTTTTAATTCATGAAATGAAGCCATTATGTCTACTATAATTAAAAAATTAGGACCTGAGCCTTTTATTGAAGAGTTTAATCAGGATTATCTTTACCCCTTATTATTAAAAAGTAATAAATACATAAAAACCTTTTTGTTAGATCAAACCAAAGTTGTTGGGATAGGTAATATTTATGCTGATGAAATTTTATTTGCATCTAAAATTCATCCATTAACAAAAGCAAAATATTTATCTTTAAAAGATGCTAATCATATTGTTTTAAATACAAAAAAAATTTTAACAGCCTCAATTGCTAATAACGGAACAACTATCCATACTTTTAAATTTAATAAATGATCAACTGGTGATTATCAAAAATATTTAAAAGTTCATTTACAAAAATCAAAACCATGTCCACAATGTAAAAGTTTAATTAATAAAATTAAAGTTAATGGGAGAGGGACATATTATTGTCCCTCATGCCAAAAGGAAAAAAACAAATGCTAATTTTAATTACAGGCCAACCATACGTAGGAAAAACAACCTTTTTAAATTTGTTTCAAGCAGATGGGTTTGAATGTTTTAATGTAGATCATTTTGTTAACGAAATTTATCAATTTAATAAAATTGGTTATATTTTAATTAGAGCTAATTTTGGTAAGGAATATGTTAATAATAGTGGTGTTGATAAACAAAAATTATTAGATTTGATAGTTCAAGACCATAATCAGTATTTGAAATTATGTAATCTTATTTGACCTTTAATAAAAGGACAATTAATGAAACTAAAAAAAGATAATAAATTTATAATAGTTGAAATGTCTATTTATTTATTAAATCGAGATTATTTTAAAGGCATTTTTGATAATGTGTTCTTAGTTAAAAGAAACATTAATCAAAAAGCATTAAGCCCTAATCAATTAAAAATCTTATCTTATTTTAAACATGTATTGACTGACCCTAATGATTATGTAATTGAAAATAATTTAGATGCTATTCAAATATATTTTGATTTCAAGCATCTAGTTGATATTTTATTTTCTCGTTTTAATAATCAAACTATTAGTAAAATTCCCAAGCAAGATGGTTTTGTTTTAAATAAAAATAAAAATAAATATTTTATGATAATCTGACCATCAATTTTTAATTATCAAAAAATAACTAATATTTTAAATATGGAACAATGTTATCTTGACCTAATAAATGTTTTATCCCAACAAGCTAAAACTTCTATTGGTTGTGATTTGTGCTCATATAAAAAATGAGAATCTAGCATGATTAAAAACATAACCTTTTTTACTACCAAATTAGCCCCAATTGATATTAATAAAAATTTATTAGTTTTTTTAGAAAATCCAACTAATTTTGAAACCAGATATATTACTAGTACATTTGGTAAAAATGAAGTTAATGATCTTTTATTTGCTACTAAATTTAAAAAGTATATTTTTAATTATGAACTTGATAATAATAGTTTTTTTATATATTTAGATACCATCTTTATTTTAAAATCTAAATTAGCAAAAATTATTCAAGTTAATAATTTAAATAAGGATGATTTTTTAATATATTTAAAACGTTTTTTTAACATTGATGATTTATTAGAAATTGATGATAGTAATGCTAGTCAATTTAATTGTATCTATGATTATGTAAATTTTTATGATAATTATCTTTTTATAAGTGAAGATAATCAAGAAAATACATGTCTTCTTTATAATAAAGATGTGTTATCAACATGAGCAAAATCCAAAAATGTTAATGTAATGACATTACCAATAGTTTATTTTGATAAAAATACTTGATTATCATATACAAACTTCATTAGTATTGATAATAAATTAATAACTTTTAATCTTCAAGCAAAAATATCTCAAGAAGTAGAAACGAAACTAATTAATACTATTAAAGAAATAAAAATCCTTTGAATTGATAATGCAATTTTGTTTACTAGTTTTTATTTTGGGATTAATATTTTAGTTAAAAAAATTCCAGCCATTTCTTTTTAATAATAAATATTTTTATTAATTTTAGTTTGCATTAGTTTTAAAGGATAAATAGTAAAACTAATAATTATTATATTAATTATTGCAGAGAATAAAACGATTGGTCCATTAATTACAACAGCAGCATTAAAATTAACTTTATAAAAATAGATTCCACTTAATACATAACTAAAAAACATGACAAAGTAGCCAAAAAGATTAAAAATAATTGTTAATGAAATTAATATAGTGGCAGTTTTAATTTGATTTTTAAAGTTTATTTTATTAATAATAGGTTGCAAAAATAAAAAAGCAAAGAATCCCCAATATGGTAGTAAGTAGTCAAAGAAAATATGGCCGTTAATTCCAAAAAGCAAAAGTAGTAATGGAGTTAAAAAGAAAAAACCTATTTTAAAATACCAAGTTCTTAATAAATATAAACTTAAACAAAAAAAGATCATTTGAACTTGTAACGAATATCCATTAAGAACATCTATATATTTAAATATTGCTCTAAAGATGACGACTAGTGCTAAGCAAATTCCTGATAAAGTTATTTCTGCAATCAATTCTCTCTTTTTTAATTTAAATTTTTGTTTATTTATCATCTTCTATTTCTACAATTTCTTTTGCTTGTTTCTTTCTTTTTTTAAAGTTTTCTGATAGATTTTTGGATAAGTATTCCTTATTTCTATTTTCTTCTTTAATGATCTCAAAAGCAAATTGTTCAGCAAATTTAGAATTAACAATAATTTTATTCATTAATAAGTTTAATAAAAAGAAAGATGCAGCATAAGCGATAACAACAATAATAATTCTTACAGGAATTGTCCAACTATAATCATATGGTAATAATCCAGTTAGTAAGATACTGAACATTAATACTCAAGTTGAGATAATAAAAGTTAAATAATTAATTTTAATTTTTTTAAATTTTAAAAGAATTAATCAAACTATAAAGCATAAAATTAAGATAGCTATTGCAAATACAAACGGTTCTCAAGAAACTGAAATAAAATTACTTTTTCCAAATCCATTATGTGGTTGTGCAATCACTTGTCCATTTTTATCTTTTTCTATTAGACCTCAACGTTTGCCATTGATTGCTACTAAATAATTTAAACCAAACAAATTAGCTTCACCAAAAAATAATATATCTAAGATCATTGGTACTACTAATAAAAATAAAGTAATTAAAACTAGATTAATTACTTCTCACTTATTAGTTGTTTTATTATTACTTTGCATACTTTTAAATCTATAAATTTTCAATGATATTGAAACATTTAAGTTATAGTATAAATTTATTAAAAAATAAACATTTTCTATTTGCTATTATCATATCATTAGTAAACAACATAGGATTGGTTAAATTCATTTTAAATTTAAAATGGATTTAAAATTTGAAATTATATTTTTTATTATGTTTTTATACCCATCTTTTTGGACACCCCTATATAATGTATCTGTGGGGTAGACGAAAAAATCCCCCAAAAGGACCTTAGGGGATTTTAGTCCACTTCAAAAACACTACTTTTGAGAGGACATTATGTATTTTAAA
>CAJGBT010000016.1 GCA_904501665.1 uncultured Bacilli bacterium
GAAAGATACCATTATTACTCAGAACTTGAGAAAGAAAACATTCCATATGCAAATAGATATATGACTCCACAAGATGCAATTAAACTACTGTATAATTATTAACAGAAGTGGTATGTCCAAAAAGATGGTCCATTAAACAAGAAAAATTTGTAGATATCTAAAACTTATTCTCTTCTAACCATAATAATTATTATTGGTAAATGATGAAGAATCCTCTAAAGTTATAAATGAGAATATTTTTAAGTTTGTTCCAAAAATCAAACTTTGAAAAACCATATCTATTTTTATAAAAACATTTTACTTAAGAAAATACCTTTAAATTGATCAAACTAATAAATCATTTCAAGAGCTTTTAATAATTTCAGAGTAATTATTTAAACAAATTGGTCATTGACAATAACATTATTAGACTTAGTAAAATAAGTCAAGTTTTACTCTATTTAAAAAATGACCAATTAAATATAAAAAATATCTCTAGTTGCTTTTAGTAAAAATAATTTCTTTAGACTTGTCATTGTAATCAATTGAATATGAGTTGTTTTTCTTTATTGTATTTGAAACAATTAAATTAGCTAATTTATTTTCAATATTACTTTGAATATATCTTTTCAATGGTCTTGCACCGAATTGACTATCAAAGGCAACATCCTTAATATGCTCTTTTAATTTATCACCAAAACTAACCTTTATTTCTTGCTGAGCTAAACGAGCTGCTAACTGATCTAATAGTTTTGTTACAATGGAAATAATTACTTCATCAGTTAATGGATTAAAGATAATAATTTCATCAATTCGATTGATAAATTCAGGTTTTAAATGAAGCTTTAATTCGTTGATAGCATCTTCTTTTTTATTTTCTAAAATAGACATTGCTCCAATATTACTAGTTAAAATAATGATTGTATTTTTAAAATTAACTATTCTTCCTTGAGAATCTTTTAAGCTTCCTTCATCTAAAACTTGCAATAAAAGATTTAAAACATCAGGATGAGCCTTTTCAATTTCATCTAATAGTACTACACAATAAGGTTTTCTTCTAACTGCTTCAGTTAATAAACCTGCTTGTTCATAACCTACATATCCTGGAGGCGCACCAACTAATTTAGAAACAGAATGTTTTTCCATATATTCACTCATATCTAATCGAACCATTGCTTTTTCAGAATCAAATAGCTCACGAGCTAATGCTCTTGCAACTTCTGTTTTACCAACACCGGTTGGTCCAATAAATAAAAATGAACCAATTGGTCTATTAGGATCATTAATTCCAGCTCTACTTCTTAAAACAGCACTTGCAATTTTCTTTAGTGTTTCATCTTGACCTTTAACACTTTTACTAAGTTCGTTAGCTAAATCAAGTAGTTTCTTTTTTTCATCTTCAACAATTTTTGATAAAGGTATACCAGTAGCTTTTGAAATAACTTCACCTATTTCAGTTGCGGTTACAGAATCTCTAACTAATCCTGAGTTTTGTAGTTGTTTTTCTAACCGTTCTAGTTCTTTTTCTAAAGCTGGAATTGTTACATATAATAATTTAGATGCTTTTGCAAATTCACCTTGAATTTGAAATTTTTCAATTTGTTGTTTTGAATTATCAATTTCTTCTTTTAGTTTAGAAACCTTATTTAATTCCTTTTTCTCATTAGCTCATTCTTCATTTAATTTAGCTTCACGTTTTTTCATTTCAACTAATTTAGTAGAAATTTCAGTCAAACGTTTTAATGACTTGGTATCAGTTTCCTTTTCCAAAGCTGCTTTTTCAGTTTCAATGTGTAAAATTTGTCTTCTTAAATTATCAAGTTCAGTTGGTAATGAATGCATTTCAGTTTGAACTTTTGCAGCAGCTTCATCAATTAAATCAATTGCTTTATCTGGTAAAAAACGATCTGGGATATATCTATCAGACATATCTACAGCTGCAACTAAAGCGTCATCATGAATTTTTACTCCATGATATATCTCTCATTTTTCTTTTAAACCTCTCATAATTGTTAAAGATTCTTGTCTAGTTGGTTCAGAAACAAAAACTTTACTCATTCTTCGTTCAAGAGCTGCATCTTTTTCTATATATTGTCTATATTCATCAAGTGTTGTAGCACCTATTAGTTTAATTTCGCCTCTTGCCATCATTGGTTTTAAGATATTAGCTGCATCCATTGCTGAACCACTACCTGTTTTACCAGCACCAACTAATTGATGAATTTCATCTATAAAAATTATTATTCTTCCATTTGAATTCTTAACTTGTTTAACAACATCATGTAATCTTTGTTCAAATTGTCCTTGAAAACTAGCACCTGATATTAAAGAAGAAAGCGATAATTCTCAAATAACTTTATCTTGTAAGTTATCTGGTACATCTTTAGCTACAATTCTTTGTGCTAGTCCTTCTACAATTGCTGTTTT
This sequence comes from uncultured Bacilli bacterium, assembly GCA_904501665.1. Classification (GTDB taxonomy): domain Bacteria; phylum Bacillota_I; class Bacilli_A; order Mycoplasmatales; family Mycoplasmoidaceae; genus Mycoplasma_L. Next base: position 2,407 of record CAJGBT010000016.1, read on the forward strand.
ACCAACACCAGGGTCTCCAATTAAAATAGGATTGTTCTTTGTCTTTCTACTTATTATTTCAATAATTCTTCTAATTTCAGATTCCTTTCCAATAATCGGATCTATTTTTCCATTCAATACATCTTCATTTAAACTTCTACCAAATTGTTCTAATGGAGAAGGAGCATTTGGTCCACTATTTTGTTTAAATTCCATAAATATTCTCTTCCTTTCTTTAAAATGTTATTAATTATATTAGATTTATTATATTACAAAAATTAGCAGTCGCAATAAAACATTGCTAAATTTTTTTAAATAATATATTTTCATATATATATTTATATTTCTAATGCAAAGACATCTTGATTTTTTATTTATATAATTAAATTGTTATGAGAAATGAAGCAATAACAGTTAAATTAAATTGTGTATTAAAACTTGTAGAATTAGATAGATTAACACAAAAACTAAAAATTAATGTGACTCCTCATATTAATGAATTACCAAATCTTTCCCCTGATTCTTTTCAAGTTTATGCATACCCAGAATACTATGGTAAAAAAGTAAAAATAAAGAAAAATGAAAAAGTTGATTACTATCCAATGACTTTAAAAGATGCAATTGATTTTGAATACGAATGAGAAAAGGAAGGCACAGAAGTAGAAGAATTTCAAAATCAAAATTTAAATGAGGTATTTGAAGAACAATTATCTTTTGAAAATGATGAAAATAATTTACATCAAGAAATTGATAACAAAATTGAAGATCTATTAAATAATGATACTAAATTAGAGAATATTATTAATAGCATTAACAATGATAATGTGGTTCAAATACAAAATGAAAATGAAGAAAAATTTGCTAACCATTTAGTAATAAACAAACCAAAAACTATTACTATTAGCGAAGATGAAAAAAGCATGTCAACTAGTGATAATGAAGCTTTATCATCAAAAAAATTAGTTGAGGATGGTAAAGGAGAAATTAAATTTACCGTTGATTTAGACAAAGTTAATAACAATGGTTATTATAATAATGTTCTAGATGCTATAGATAAAATCTTTGAAAAAAATGAATCATTTAAAACAATTACTGAAATTGTAGATGAAATTTTAGAAGAAGAAAAATTAAATGGTAATGATACTAAAAATTAATTTATAATTTCTAGTATAAAGGAAGCGTACTCAAGTGGTTAAGAGGGCACCCTGCTAAGGTGTTAGATCGGGTTTCCGGTGCGAGAGTTCGACTCTCTCCGCTTCCGCCATTTTAAAAATTAAATTTATGAAAAGAGAAGCATGTTTGTGCTTCTTTTTTTTACATACTTTTGTATCTTTGCATTATAATTAAACTAAATTATGAGTAGTAATAAAGATTGTATTATTTTTGGTTTAAAAAATTGTGAAGGGATTGCAAAAAATATTTCTAAAAATACTAAAATTCCTTTAGGTAAATGGCATAGCATCAATTTTGCTGATGGTGAATTTTTATTTACATCAGATAATGTAGTTAGAGGAAAACATGTCTTCTTAATCCAATCTACTTCTAAACCTGTTAATAATACAATAATGGAATTGTTAATAGCTGTTGATACGATTAAAAGATCTTCTTCTAAAAAAATAACTGTTGTTATGCCTTACTATGGGTACTCTAGACAAGATAGAAAAACTAAAGGTCGAGAACCGATTACAAGTAGGTTAGTAGCTGATTTGTACCAAGTAGCTGGAGTAGATAGAATTTTAACTATTGATATTCACTCGCCACAGCAACAAGGTTTTTTCTCAATTCCTTTTGATTCACTAACAGCTATTTGATTACTTTTTGACAATTTCCGTAAAAATAAAAAAATTAATAATTGTGTAATAGTTTCACCTGATTATGGTGGAGTAAAAAGAGTACAATCAGTTGCTGAAGAAATAGGGGTGGGTTTTGCTATTGTTGATAAAAGAAGATCAAAACCAAATGAAGTTGAGGTTTCAGATATCCTAGGTGATGTAAAAGGTAAAGATTGTATTATTATAGATGATATGATTGACACAGCGGGTACTATCTGTGCATCAGCTCAATTATTAAAAAAACATGATGCTAAATCAGTTTCTATTTTAGCTAGTCATGGTTTATTTAATGGAGAGGCAATTAAAAAACTTTCTGAATTAAATAAAAATGGTGTAATTGAACAAATTATTATTACTAATACAATTAATCATGATTCATTACCAAAATTTATTAAGATAGTTGATATCTCAAAAATGTTATCAGATGCAGTTGACATTTTTGCAAAAGAACAAGGTTCGCTTTCAAATGTGTACCACAAATATAAATATTTTAAAGATTTTAATAGTTAATTAATACATATGCAAAAAGGATATATAAAAGAAATTGTTGTTGTTGAAGGACATAGTGATACTAATAAATTAAAAAAATTATTTGATGTAGAAACAATAGAAACAAATGGTTTTGCACTAGACGAAGAAACAATTAATCTAATCAAGAAATCCGCAAAAACAAGAGGTGTTATCCTTTTTCTTGATCCTGATGGACCAGGTGAGGCAATTAGAAAAAAGATAAGTATACATTTAGATTATTTTCAAAATATTTTTATTGATCCTAATAAGATTAAAAAAAACTCAAAAAAAATTGGTGTAGCTGAAGCACAAGATAGTGATATACTAGAAGCATTTAAAAATATTGTTACATTTGATAAAAATATCCAAACTATTTCATGAGATGAGTATTTATCATTAAATTTAAATACACAAGAAAAAAGAAAACAAATTTGTGACTTATTTAAAATTAGTGTATGTAATAATAAACAATTGTTTAAACGTTTAAATATGATGGGAATAAAATTAAAAGATCTAAAAGGAAAAATTATTTATGAATAAGGAATTATATATTATAGCATCACCAATTGGCAATATAAATGATGCATCAAAACATATGATTGAAACATTAGAAAAAATTGAATATTTATTTTGTGAAGATACTAGAGTAACCAATAAATTATTACAAATATTAAAAATCAATAATCAACCAAAATTAATTAGTTACCATAAATTTAATGAAACAAAAAATTTAAAACAAGCAATTGAATTAATTAATAAGTTTAAATGTGCAATCATCTCTGATGCTGGGTATCCTTGTATATCAGATCCTGGGTATATTTTAATAAATGAATGTCATAAATTAAAAATAAAAATCAATGTGGTTGATGGTCCAAGTGCTATTATGCATGCTATTGTACAATCTGGATTGTGTACTAATGGTTTTATTTTTATTGGTTTTTTACCAAGAGAAGAAAAGGAAATCATTAGTACATTAAATAATTTAAAAAATATTAATCTTCCTATTGTTTTTTTTGAATCTGTTCATCGTTTAAACAAAACAATATTAATAATGAAAAAAGAATTCAATAATAGTCAACTTTATATTGGTAGAGAATTAAGCAAAAAATTTGAAGAATATTTAGTGGGTGAGGTTAAAGAAATTAATGAGGTTAAGGAAAAAGGTGAATTCACATTAGTCATCAAAATAAAAAATGAAACTATTAATAATAAAATAGATTATGAAAAAGAATTGAGTATTCTAATAAATCATAATATGAGATTAAAGGATGCTTGTAAATATTTGGCTCAAAAATACAAAGAAGTATCAGCAAATATTCTTTATGAAAAGTTCAAAACAAAATTTAATAAAACATAAACTATTGATAATCAATTATAAATAAATATTATAATTAATATATGAAAAAAATAATTTCTGCAATTCAACCAACAAGTAATGTAACTTTAGGTAATTATTTAGGAGCTATTAAGAATTTTGTATTGATGCAAGATGACTATGAAATGATTATATTTGTTGCTGATTTACATGCATTGTCATCTCCAGATAATCAAATCAATATTCACCAAAATACAATTAATATTGTAAAAACATATTTAGCCTGTGGTTTAGATCCTCATAAAGTGATAATTTTTAGACAATCTGATCTTCCTCAACATGATGAACTATTTAACATTTTGCTAAATTTCACTACAATTGGTGAATTAAATAGAATGACTCAATATAAAGATAAATCTTTAAAATTTAGAAATAGTAATGGTACTGAATTTATTACAACTTCTTTATTAACTTATCCAGTATTAATGGCTGCTGATATTTTATTACATGATGCTGATTTAGTAGTTGTTGGTCAAGATCAAAAACAACATTTAGAATTAACTCGTAATATTGCAAAAAGAGTAAATAATAAATTTAATCAAAATATTTTTAAGATACCTGAAGTTTATATAAACAAAACTGGTGCCAAAATTTTAGACCTACAAGATATAAATAAAAAAATGTCTAAAAGTAATACAAATAAAAAAGGAGTCATTTTTTTAAATGAAGATATAAAAAACATTGAACAAAAAATAAAAGCTGCTTTAACTGATAATTACAACACAGTAAAATTTGATGAAGAAAAACAACCTGCAGTTAGCAATTTAATCAATATTTATGCAGCTATTAATAACATATCTATAAAAGAAGTTGAATCAAAATTTGAAAATATTAGAAATTATGGAGATTTTAAAAAGGATTTAATAAATAAACTTTCTGATTTTATAAATGATTTTCAAAATAAATTTAACAAAATTAGTGATAAAGATGCTTTAGACATTATCAATGAAGGACTAAAAAAAATTCAAATAAATGCTAAAAATAAAATGGATTTAATTTATAAGGGGTTGGGTATTAAATAATGGATAATAAAAAAAATATAAATAGTAATCGATATGAGTCTTGAGAAAAAAAGAAATTTTTAATTGCTTGTGATATTGATGGTACTCTTGTTAATAAAGAAGGTAATTTATCAAAAAAAACAATTACAGATTTAAAATACATTACTTCTTTAGGTCATATTATATGTTTAATAACTGGTAGGCCAACACAAGGATCAATAAAACTTTATGAAAAATTAGGATTAAAAACCATTATGTGTAATCAAAATGGTTCCTATATTTCAAATCCATCTAATAAAAATTTTAGACCAATAGTAATTACTTTTAGTAAAGAAATTCTTTTAAGATTATTCGCAAATAAAAACCTAATGAAATATGTTAATAATTCCTTAATTGAAGGTGTAAATAAGGGATGATTATTAAGAAAACCAGACAATAATATGTCTATTAAACAAATGATGGAGATGTTCCATTTAGTTAATAGAGATATTTCAATTATTAAGAATGATTTAAAAAAAATTAATACTGATATATGTTCAATATTATTACATATTAATAATTTAGAAAATATTAATTCAATTATCTATGAAGTTAAAAGAATTGCTCCAACTCTAACTATTAGGACATGAAGTCTACCTTCAGAAGGAGTAATCATTGAAATTAATGGAACTTTTGCTTCAAAGGAAAATGCTCTTGAATTTTTATCCTCATATTATGGTATTCCATTAGAGCAATGCATTAGCTTTGGTGACGGTGATAATGATGTCGGGATGCTATCTAGAGCAGTATGAGGTTTTGCTTTAAAAAATGCTACACCTGCTGCAAGATTAGCAGCTAGATTTATGACTAAATATGATAATAATAATGATGGGGTTGTTAGAGAATTAAGAAAATTCCTTAAAATTTAATAATTCTTGTTTCTATATTATTGTTATCAACCAATATTTCACAAAAGGATTTTTGCATACCTAATCTTGGTTTGCTAAAAGAACCAGGATTAATAATAATTTTTTTATTAAAATACTTAATTATAGGTATATGTGTATGACCAAAAATGATTATGTCTGCATCTTGAAATCTAACATCATTAATAAAAGAATTCGCCCAATCATCACTTTTATAATTCCTTACTCTTTGTTCATCACCATGAACTAAAACAAATTTAAAGTTATAAATTTTAAATTTCTCAATAAATCTATTACCTATGTCGTTGTTGCCATCAACAAAATAATCACAATTTTTTATCATGAATGATTGATTATTTAAATGATCTCCAGCATGAATTACATAATCATAATTAGATTTTATGTTAACTCATTCATTATCACCGTGTGTATCGCTAATAACTATAATTTTTTTCATATTATAAATATTTTGACATAAAACTATTTTTTATTATTCAAAAAATCATTTATTTTGTCTTTTAATCTAGTTGCTACCTCTAATGGCATGATTTGAGCTAATGTTTCAATATTAATATCTTTGATTGATAATACATTAGGATATATTTTTAATAGTTTTTGTTTGGTCTTTTCTCCTAGTCCTTTAACATCATCAATAATAGTTTCAAATTTAGATTTAATATGCTTCTTTCTAAAAAACTCAATAATAAAACGATGTGCTTCTTCTTGAATGCTTAAAAGCAATAAATATAAATTGGTGTTTTTATCTAATTTAATTTCTTGAAAATTACTTAAAATAATTGATGATGTTTTATGTTTTTTATCTTTTTTTAGACCAATTAGAATAACTTTATTTTCTATACCAAATTTATAAAAAATATTTTTAGCTGCTAAAACTTGGGCCTTACCTCCATCAACTATAAAAACATTAGGTAATAATTCATTATTTTTTATTTTGTTAACAAACCTTCTCTCTATTGTATATTCCATAAAATGAAAATCAGATTTTTTTTCAAGATGATCTAAATTAAAATAGCGATATTCTTTTCTTTCTGGTTGACCATTTTTAAAAACAACAATTCCGGAAACAGGATATTCTAAAAAAATATTGGAATTATCAATCATTTCTATATAACTAGCATCATGAATTTTTAAAAGTTTGGCTAATGCTTGGCATGCTCCTTGTGTTTTATTAAACTTGCTTGCAAATAATAATTCATTTTTATCAAAAAAATATTTAGCATTAGTGATAGCTTGTGTTAGTAATTCTAAATTTTTTCCTTTATTAGGTTTATAGATTTTTGTGTTCAAAGTATTTGATAATAAATTTAAATCATTTTCATCTAAAGAAACAAAAATATTTTTAGGTATTTTGTTTTCACTATAAAATTGCATTAAATAACTAATAATTATTTCACTAATTTCATCTCCATATATATTTTCAATATTTTCATGTTTTGCTATTAATTTACCATTAATATAATTAAAGATATTTATACATAATTTGTCACTAGTAGAATAATAGCCAATAAAGTCAGCATTAATTGTTTGATTTAATTGTGCAATCTTATCACTAACAATTGATTGAAATTTTTTTTGTAAATCTAAATAATATTGTGCTTTTTCAAAATTTAATTCCTTAGCTGCTAATTGTTCTTTATCTTGTAATTCATTAATTATTTTTTTATTATTTTTATTGTGAAAAATATCATCAATTTGATCTATTATTTTTTTATAATCTTCTAGTTTAATTTTATTAATACAAGGTGCTAAACATTGTCCAATATCATAATACATACATTTGTCTTTTTTTAATACCTTGCATTTTCGTAGTGGAAATATTCGATTTAAATAAATATATAAATCATATGCTTTTGTGTCTGATGAAGCAAATGGACCATAATACTTACCTTTAGTTGGATCATATTTTCTAGTATAAACTATTTTTGGGTGTTGATGATTTGTGATTAAAATATATGGATAACTGTTGCTTCCTTCCTTTAATAAAACATTAAATTTTGGTTGATGTTTTTTAATTAAATTATTCTCAAGAATTAAAGCATCATTTTCATTCAAAGTAACAATATAATCAAATGAATTAATTGAATTAACTAATTTATTGGTCCTGTTATTATTTACTTTACTAAAATATTGATTCATCCGTTTATTTAAATTCTTAGCCTTACCAATATAAATTATTTTGTTATTAATATCTTTTCATAAATAGCATCCCGGTTTATTAGGAACATTTTTTAATTCACTCAAATTAAATTTATTTATTTTTGTCATAAACTAGCTTCTTTTATTTAATTCAAAAATTTTATTAAGAGAAAATAACAATAACTTTATATCGTCAAAAATAAAGAAATACTTTTTAGTTAAGGTAGATACATAAGTGTAATTTTTATCAATATATATATTGTTGATTTCATTAATTGAAATTGAAAAGCAAAACATTGAATTAGTCATAACAATCCTTTGATTAGTAATATATAAATCACCTTCAATAATTAATTTATTATCATTCTCATTATATTCATATAATTTTAAGTTCTCATAATGAAAATGAGCTTCTTCGTTTTTTGATAAATCAATATTAACAATGAGCGACTTTATATTACGTGTTAAAAAGAAGGTATATGATTCTAATTTATAAATATAGTTAATTTCATCAGCATTAAGAAAATTTTGTAAATTCAATTTTTTAATTTTCTTTTTAAAATCACTACAAAATTTATTGTTTCATTGCTCATTTTGAAAAAACCAATTTTTTAAAATTTTAAATCTAAAAGCTAGGAATTCTGTCTCATCTTTTTGTTTATAAAAATTAATAACATTTTTTTTTGTTCAATTATTAATGTCTCATATATCAAAAGTAGGGTTAGTATTAGATAATTCTAAAACTAATTTTTCTAATTTATCTTTATTGCATTCTCTAACTAAGAAGTTTTTACTTATCATTTGTATATATTATAAAATTTAGTTTTTAAAAATGTAACTAATATGTTAAGTAAAAATACTTGACAGGTATTTTATTTTATATATAATTTACATGTTTTTAAAAGAAGGAGGATATCTTGGTTAAATTAAGATTAACAAGAATTGGTAGGCATAAAAGAGCTTTTTTTCGTTTAGTTGCTACTGATTCAAGAAATAATGTTAATGGTGGTTATATTGAACTTTTAGGTAGCTATGATCCATTATCTGGTGAAATTAAATTACAAAAAGAAAATATAATTAATTGGCTAAACAAAGGTGCTCAACCATCGGAAACTGTTAAAAATATTTTAAAATCAAATGGTGTTTGAAAAGATTTTATATCTAGTAAGAAAACACATAAACCAAAATCAAAGGGTTTAAACAAGAGTAAAAAAGGTACTAACAAAGGTAGTATCAAAAGTAAAAAAGAAAAAACAACAAAAAAATAAAAATGAAAATCACCATTCTAACTTTATTTAAAGATGTTTGTGAAAGTTATGTTAATAGTTCAATAATAAAACGAGCAATTAGTAATAATTTGATTGAGATAGAAATTATTGATATTAGAAAATATAGCCAGAATAAACATAATAAAGTTGATGATTATGCATTTGGTGGATCGCCTGGCATGGTACTAAAATTGGAACCAATTGTTAATGCAATTAATAGTATTAAACAAGTAAATAGTAAAATTATTTTAACTTCTCCTTGTGGAGAACCACTTACGCAAACTAAATTATTGAGTTTATCTAAAGAAAAACACTTAATAATTATTGCAGGTCATTATGAAGGAGTTGATGCAAGAATTAGCAATTTTATTGATGAGACTATTTCTATTGGAGACTATATATTAACAGGTGGGGAGTTGCCTGCTTTAATTATTACAGATGGTGTTAGTCGATTAATACCAAATGTAATTAACAAAGAAAGTTTAGCCAATGAGTCTTTTGATCAATTTTTACTAGATTTTCCAGTTTATACACAACCTGCTAGTTATAATGGATTAAAGGTTCCTGAAATATTATTATCAGGTAATCATAAGAAAATTAAAGAATACCAAAGAGAAGAACAAATAAGGATAACAAAAGAAAAAAGACCTGATTTATATCAAAAATTTTTAGAAAGGAATAAAAATGAAAATTAATATTCAAAAAACGTTAAATGATGTACAAGCTACACAATTGAAAAAAGATATTCCAAATTTTAATTCTGGTGATACTGTAGTAGTTTCATTAAGGATTGTTGAAAACAATAAGGCTAGAATTCAAAAATTTGAAGGGATTGTTCTTAGAAGAAAAGGATCTGGTTTATCAGAATCATTTATCTTAAGAAAAGAATCTAATGGAACTTGAGTTGAAGAATCATTTTTAATTCATTCTCCTTTAATTAGTAAAATTGAATTAAAAAGAAAAGGTAAAGTTCGTCGAGCTTATATTTCTTATATGAGAAAACGTTCTGGAAAATCAGCTAGAATTCAAGAAGATAAAAATTAATATATTTTATGTATTCACAATTTTTCCCAGCAATTTTAGTTTCCTTTTTACTTATACTAGGATATTTTATTTTATGTTCAATTTTGATAAATCATATTTTGCTTGGAAATAGAATCAAAAAAAGATTAACAAATATAAAAATAATTTTATTTATTTATGAATTTTTAATTGGTGTATCAATTTCGTCATTTGCTTACTTTATTTTACAATGAAGACAATATAATATTCTCATCTTATTATTTATACCTGTATTATATTTGTTAGCATATCAATTTAGTTATCGAATTTCAATTGGTGCTTTTGTTAATTTAGCAATTATTTTAGGTTTAATTTATAATACTAACCAAAATATAAATTTATTAATTATAAATTATATACTTCTATCATTATTATTTTTATCATCTATATGTTTTAAATATATCAGATGAAAACAAAGTTATTTTTATATTAGTTTTTTATTGATTTCTTTTGTTATATGTACAATTATATCTGCAACTACATTTCATATAAGATTTAATACTCCTCGATATGAATTACTTATCGGCAATACTCCATCTTTTCTTTTTTATGGAATGTTATTATTATTCTCTTTGTTGCTTTCAATTTTGTTTTTTATTGTTATCAAATTTTATATAAAATTTATTCAGGCATCGAAAGAAATTGAGCACAAAAAAAGTAATATTAATAATTTTTTAATTTTTGATAATATTAATCTAGATTTAATAAGAAAATTCATTTTATCTAACGAGATTAATAAAGGTATTTTTCTATTGTTGGATTTTTATAATATTGATGCAATGTTGTCAAAAAATGGATATACTAAAACTCATGAAATTTTAAAAATGATCTTAGATAACATTAAGGAGCTTCTAAAAGATGAAAAAGTTTTTTATTACTATTATCAATATAAGTATTTCTTTTTCATCAAAGATAGTGGAAAATATGAAGAGATAATAAAACAAATAAAGCAAATTATTCAAACATTTAATAAAGCAAAAGAAATTAAAAATAATAGTATCAAGTCTTATGCTTTGGTTACTACTTATGGAATTAGTTCAGTAGATATTAAAAAAATTAATAATGTCTTATTAGAAGTTAATAAAAATATTACCTCTAAGGTAGTAAATAAAATAATATTTGAATTAGATAATACTGAGATAATTAATAATAGATGATCAAGCTTTAATAAGAATCAAGTGCTAAAAAAAGCTCAATTATTCAAGCCTAATGATATTAATGTTGTTTTTAAATTAAAAAGTGTTAAAAATAATAAAAAATATTATGAATCTGAAGTTGTGTGTATTTCTAGAGCTATTTTAGATAAAGATTCTTTTTATAAATTATCAAATGATCAATATTTAAACAATGTTATTAAATGCTATATTGCTGCACTTTCAATCAAGGAATTTGTAGCAGCCCATTTAAACAAACCTAATAATATTTTATTAATTGATTATCCTTATGAAATATTAAGTGATGAAAATTTTGATATTCAACAAATGATCAGTGCAATCCTATCATTTAAAATATTAACAAAAAATATTCAAATAAATATCTATCAACCAAAGCAAATTAGAAATAATAATATTTTTTTAAATAATTTATTAAAACTTAAAGAAAATAAAATTGCATATAAGTCATTTAAGATTTAATTGGTATATATTCATGTTTTTAACTTATTTTTTTTACATAATTTATACAATGAAAATGACATATTATTATCTTTTATAATTAAAACCTTAGTTTTTGGGTTAATATTCTTAATTACTTCTAAATAATTATTATCATCTACTAAAATTGAATATGGAATATATTCATTATATTCATCACCTATTTTAACATATTGCAAGATAATTCACTTTGAACTTAAAATAATTTTTGATATTTTTTTCTTTTTCTTAACTGGATATCATTTTTTTTCAATACTTAAATAATTAATATGCATATTTTGTAATTCAATAATATAATATATTATATTTTATTTAGTATGAAGGAGTAAACATGTCAATTGCAATAATAATATTGATTGTAGCTTTGATTTGTATTATTATTGGATTGTTATTATCTTCATCTGGATCTACTTCAGGTTTATCCAATATATCAGGTCAAGATCTTGAAATTTTTAAAAAAACTAAAGACCGAGGAATTGTAAAATTATTACAAATAATATTTTTTATTTTAATTGTTATTATTACTATTTTAATCATAGTGTTTTCTGTACTAAAAATTTAATATGATTGAACAAATAAATGATTCAATAAAAAAAATAATTAAAAATGAAAGTAGACCTATTCCAAAAGGAATCTTAATGGAAAAGGTTAAAAAAATGCTAAATATTAATAACAAAAAAATTATCTATGATGCAATTGATAATTTAATTTTGATAAAAGCATTAAAAGAAGTAGAAAAACAATATCTTATAGAAAATTATTTCAATGAAAATATCACTAATGAAAAAAGGGTAGGAATCATTACAATTACTAGTAATTTTGATGGTTATGTAAAAGTAATGTCTCAAAATCAAGAAGAAGGCATTGATTACTATTTTCATAATATAAATTTAAATGGAGCATTAAGTAATGATAAGGTTGAAATTATATTAATGAATAAATTCACTAATAAGTCAAATGTTCAACATGCCATTGTAAAACAAATCATTGAAAGAAATACGTTATTTGGAGTTGGAACATTTAAATTAATTGGTAATGAATATGAAATAGAATTAGATGATAAAAAAAATTATTTGCAAGTAAAACTTGATTCAATAGAAAATTTAGTTAATGGTCATAAAATTCTAATGCAATATACTTATCAAAAAGATAATACCATCATTGCTACAGTTAAAAAAATTATTGGTCATATTGATGAAGTTGGTAATGATATCCTTTCAATTATTTATGGTTATGGTGTAGAACCAGAATTTAGCCAAGAAGTTATTGATTTTGTTAATAGTTACAAACCTAATGAAATCATGGATAAAAAACGAAAAGATTTAACACATTTATCAATTATTACTATTGACCCAAAAACATCTAAAGATTTAGATGATGCTATTTATGTAAAAAAATATAATGATTATTTTTTATTAAGCGTAAGTATTGCTGATGTGAGTTCATATGTACCATATAAAAGTATATTAGATGTACAAACTATAGATCGTGCTACATCAATATATTTAGTTGATAGAGTAGTACCTATGCTACCACATAAGCTTTCAAATGATGAATGTTCATTAAATGAAGTAAAAAAGCATCGTGCTATTACTTGTGAAATGAAAATTAATTTTAATGGTGATATATTAAAAGTTGATGTTTTTCCTTCTTGAATTCATTCTAAAAAACAATTTAGTTATGATGAAGTTAATGAATTATTTGCTAATAAAAACATTGATATTAATTCTGAATTGAAACAAATGCTTTGTGATGGCAAACAATTACATGAAATTTTAAGGAAAAAAAATATTGATAATGGTTATATTGATTTTAATATTAAAGAACCAAAAATAATTGTAGATGAAAAATGTTTTCCAATTGCAATTGAAATTAAGCAAAGGGGAATAGCTCAAATGATGATAGAAGACTTTATGGTTACTACAAATCATGCTGTAACAATTAAGGCACATGAATTAAAGATGCCATTCATTTATAGAATTCATGAAAAACCATCATTAAAGAAAATCGATGATTTAATAATAGAATTAAAAAAGCGAACTTTTAAAATTGATTTTGAAAGTCTTAAAAAACCAACATCAAAAACTTTTGCAAAATGCATTAAAGATAATGAACAACATCCCAATGTTCAATTATTATCTAAATTACTTTTAAAATGTATGTCTAAAGCGCAATATTCAATTAGTAATATGGGGCACTTTGGTTTGTCTATCCATGATTATACTCACTTCACATCACCAATTAGAAGATATCCTGATTTAATTGTTCATCGTTTGTTTTGAATGTTTTATTTTAATTATGAAAATTATGACGATGTGTCTAGAAAAACTTTTGAAAATGAATTAGAGCAGTTGTGTGAAGTGTGTACTGAAAAAGAAATTAGAGCAATTGAAATTGAAAGAAATGTAAATTCTTTTAAATTTTGTCAATATATGTCAAGAAGGATAGGACAAATATTTAATGGTGTTATTTCATTTATAAAACCATTTGGTTTTTTTGTTGAATTAGAAAATGGTATTGAAGGTTTAGTAAGGATTAAAAATATTGGCAATGATTTTTGACTATACAATAAAGAGGATTCAATGATTATTGGTGAAAGAAGTAAAAAACAATTTAATTTTGGTGATGAAGTACAAATTAGAGTTATTCATGTTAATGAACAACTACGTCAAATTGATTTTGAATTAGTTGGTTTTGAAAAAAAAATAAATTTACTTTAATTTTATATTAGATGCTAATTTAACATATCCTTTTAGGGTTGGTTGAATTAAACTAATATAATCAATACCTTTAATTTCTTTTATATATTTTTTATCAATTTGATGTATATAAATTTTTTTTATTTTGTTGTTTTTAATTAATCTTTGTAAAGGTTCAATAAAAAATAAATTTATATAACTACTAAATGAATTATTTGTATTATTTGCAAAATTAGTACTACTTTTATTATATTTAAAAGATAACTTTGTTGTTTGTAATAAATTTGCTAAATTATCAAAATAATTAATCCCAATTATCACTCCATTAATTTGATTGTTATATAAAGTGATAGTCATAGCTGTTCCATGATTGATTAATATATAATTTTGATCATTTATCAAATATATCATTGATAAAATATCTAAACCTATTTCGTTAGTTTGAATTTTTTGATTTAGTTTAATATATTTCAAAAAATCTGTTTTTTTAAAAAAATAATATTTGATCTTATGTTGTTTAAAGAATGCTTTTATTTTATGATTAAAAGCTAAATTAACTGATCCAATAAAAACATCTTCATTACAAAATTGTAATAATCATTTTAAAAAAATTACTTCATTATTTAATGGAAATACATAAATCTTATTTTTCTTTTCATGAAATGCCTTGATGCAATTATGACCAATGTCGAGTACTAACACTATAATTTTTTCCTAAAATCAAAATCTGATTGAATCATCTCAGCTAATGTTTTTTCAGGCTTTCAATTTAAAATTTGATTAGCTTTATCATTTTTAGTTATTAAGCGGTCAGGATCTCCTGGCCTTCTAGGAGCAAATTCATAAATTACTTTAGTATTTAAAGTTTTATTAGTGGTTTCTAAAACTTCTAATACACTATAACCAGAGTTTGTTCCTAAATTAAATATATTACTTTGGTTTTCTGATATCATTCATTCTGCTCCTAATAAATGAGCTCTAACTAAATCTTCAATATGAATATAGTCTCTAATACATGTCCCATCTTTTGTTGTTTGATAATCATTCCCAAAAACTTGCATTTTAGTTTTATTAATGATTGATTTATTAATAACTGGAATTAATAATGTTGGATTTGGTTGTCTAAGACCAAATAAATTATTATCACTTGCCCCAGCAACATTAAAATACCTAAAAATAACATAATTGATTCCATAAGCTATTTGTGCTTCTTTGATTAATGTTTCACAAGCTAATTTAGAACTACCATATGGATTACAAGGAATAGTTGGTGCTTCCTCATCAACAGGTACCGATTTAGGAAAACCATATACAGCTGCAGTAGAAGAAAAAATTATTTTATTAACATTATTTTTTCTCATTGATTCTAAAAGTGTTGCAACACCACCAACATTATTTAATCAATATTTTGCTGGTTCTTTAACTGATTCAGGAACAATTAATTTAGCTGCAAAGTGAAAAACAATATCTATTTTTTCAGTTGAGAATATAGTGTCTAAAATTTTACTATCTAAAATAGAACCTAAAATAAACTTTGCTTTTGGGTGAATAGCTTCCTTAAAACCAGTTGATAAATCATCTAATATAATAACTTCATGTTCAGTGTTTGAGAACACATAATTTACAAAAGCACTTCCTATATATCCAGCTCCGCCAATCACTAAAAATTTCATATTATTCCTTTTCCAAAATTTGTTTAATTACTTTTTTAATTTTTTTTACATCATGTCTAATGTAGTCTAGGTCATCATTATTAATTAAACTAGTTTCTATAACCTCACAATGTGAATTTTTTAATTTCTCATCTGCAAAAATAAAATTTTGTTTTGATTGTAAATATTTATCAATTAATTTGCTATCTTTATTTATTTTACTATTAACTATCACAATATCAATAGCACCATACTCTAAATGCTTTTCAATTGCTTTAATATGATCATATGCTGTCATATTATTAGTTTCACCATTTTGTGTCACTAAATTACAAAAGTAAATTTTTTTAGCTTTCTTGTTATTAATGATTGCTTTTTTAACTTCAGGAATACAAATATTAGCAATTAATGATGTGTATAAAGAACCGCATCCTAAAATAATATAATCTGCATTATTGATAGTTTCAATCACACGTGGATTGACTTTAAAATCTAATTTTTCATAAGTAATTTCACTAATTTTTTTATTTTCATTAGGTATTAAGTGCTCTTTAATTTGTACTGATCCATCTTCATAAATTGCTTTTAATTGAATATGACCTTCATTAGTGATTGGTACTATTTCACCATCAAGATTAAATATTTTAGATAAATACTTAATTCCATCATAAAAATCTTTTTTTATATCAATTATGGCAGCTATAATTAAATTACCTAAACAATGTCTAGAGATGCTTTCATATTTAGGATTATCTGGATTTTTAAAGCGATATTGCATTAATTCATATAAAGGATTATTATTTTTAGCCAATGATGTTAAAACTTGCCTAATGTCTCCAACTGCTGGAATGTGATATTCATCTCTTATTCTTCCAGTAGAACCACCAGAATCAGCAACTGTAACAACCACATAAAAATTAATATCTTTAAGATCTTTAATTCCTTTTATTAAAGAAATAGTTCCAGAACCACCGCCAATTAATACTATATTTCTCATTGGTAGCCTCTTTGAATATTAAAGACATAGATTTCATCTAATAAATCTGATATATTAATAATTTTATTCCAAATATTTTTATCATTATTAGTTTTAATAGATTCTAAAATTCTTTTTATTTCTTTAATTTTATTTTTACAAAAATGAGATTTAATAAAGACATCATTTTTACTAATTTTTTCAATAATAAAATTTATATCTAATAATTTTAGATCAAAATTAATTTTCTGTACATTAATCAAATTATAATTTTTACTCTCAATAATGCACTGACTTAAAAAAGTAGCAAACAAATTTTTAAATTCATTTTTAATGCTTATATTATTTTTTTTCATTTACTGCCTTTTCAAGCTCATTCATCATTTTTTTCATATTAGATGCATTATTTTCAACTACTTTTTTAATACCATTAATGTTCTTTTTAACAATCACATCTAAAACATCAACATAAGAAGTAATTTTTAATAATGAATCTAAGAATGGTGCAATATTTTCAGACTTAAAGGTTATATCTTCTACCAAAAAATCTAATTTTTTAATTAAAATGGAAAACCGCCTTAAAAGCAATAAACCAAATAAGCAAACTAAGATAAAAATACATGCAGCAACACATATAATAATAATTAAATATAAAGGCATTACATTTTCCTTTTCCTACGAAATGAGAAGTGTCTATGATCTAGATCTTCATCATCATTTGAACAAATATCTAAAATAGCTTTTGTTTTTAACATTCCTTTACTAGCTGATTTAAAATCATCAATTTCTTGAATGTCATTTAGCTTTTTCAATAATCTTTGATGTTGAAAATCATTTTTTTTACTTGACATACTTATTAATAATTGTAATCTAAAATAATAAAATTAGTTTATTGAAAATATAAAAACATTCTATAATCAAAGCAAACAAAAATAAAAATGAGAAAACTAGGTATAGATTTTGGAACTAAAACTTGTGGTTTTGCTATTTCAGATAGCAAAAATTTAATGGCTACTGGTTTAATTAGTTTTAGCTATGATAAAAATAACTATATGCTAATTATTCAAAAAATAAAACAAATATTAAATAATTACAATAATGAAATAGATGAAATTGTTATTGGATATCCAACTATGACAATCAGCGGTTCTAAAACTAAAACATCATTACTAATTGATAAATTCATTAATTTAATCAATATTCATATTGTTAATATTAAAGTCATTAAATGAAATGAAAATTATTCAACAAAAATGGCTAATGACTATCTAATTCAATTTGAAATAAAAGCCTCAAAGCGCAAAAAAATAATAGATATGGTAAGTGCAACATTTATCTTACAATCTTATTTAGATTCATTAAAATAACAAGATAATTACTTATTCATTGTTTCGTATAAATCAAAGATTTCTTCTCTAATTTTTGTAACTTTCTTTTTGCTATCTAATTCTTCTATAACAGCATAAGAAAATTCTAAAACAGCTGCTGGGGCTCTACCAGTGATAAATTCTCCATCCACACAAACATTAGATTTCATATAATTCTTTTCATTCCCTTTTTCAAAACCAGGATAGCAAGTGAATTTATTTTTAGTTAGAAGTCCTAATTCATTTAAAATTTTAGGAGCAGCACACATTGCAAAGATATATTTACCTTTTGTTTCAGCAAATTTTATTAAAAATTTTTGAAGTTTTGATACATTATCATTATTTTTTGCAGGTCAAGCATCAACAAAATATTTTCTATGTCCTTTTCCACCTGGTAAGTAAATAGCATTATATTGATTAATGTTAGCTTTATCAATGGTTGTATCTGAACTAACTTTTAAACCATTTTGAAGTACAATTGTATTTTTCTTTTCTAAGGAAATAACATCAACTCTAAATCCGGCTCTTCTTCAAATATCTAATGGAACAACTAATTCAATTTCTTCAATTTCATTACAACTTATTATCGCAATTCTAATCATATTATTGATTATATCATTTTTACTGCATATAAGCATAATTTTGATGTTTTTATACCCATCTTTTTGGACACCCCTATATAATGTATCTGTGGGGTAGACGAAAAAATCCCCCAAAAGGACCTTAGGGGATTTTAGTCCACTTCAAAAACACTACTTTTGAGAGGACGTTATGTATTTTAAACAA
>CAJGBT010000017.1 GCA_904501665.1 uncultured Bacilli bacterium
ACCATGAGGTACAACTAAATATGACAAATTATGTTGAATTTCACAATAATAAAAGATTAACCAAAATAGATGGTAAATGATTTACACCTACTGAATATGAAAAAAATTTATATAATGAAAGTGGGCAATTTATTTAAAACCGTCTATTTAATAAATGAGTGAAACTACATATTATGTGTTTTTGTCAAAAACTAAAAAGTTATTATTCACTTTTTTTTGATATCATTTAAAATAATTGATATGAATAATATTAAGTTTGAAAAAAGAGTTGATAAATGACAAAATTATCGTTCTCAAATTGAAGCAGATTCAACTAAAGAATGATTAAATGATAAAAATATTAAATCTATTATTAATGCTGTTAATAGCATTGATAAAAACATCTTAAAAGATATTGATGAGGAAAAAATTGAATTAGTTGAAGTTTCATTGATTAATGGATCTAATGAAAAAGTTCAAAATACTTATCAATCACTAAAGTTTAATATTCCTTCTTTTAATCAAGATTATTTGCAAAATATTGAAGATGAATATAAAAACATTCAAGCTATTAAAAATAGCAATTATATTCTAGATGCTAATGATACAATTTTAATTGATAATTTACCTATCTATAAAGAATTTCAAAACAATGATATTCATAATATCGATAGTTATTTTGTTTCATTAGGAAATGAGATTCAATTTTTCCCAAAAGTGGCTAAAGAAAAAACAATTAAGATTGACGAAACAATTGAACGTACTAGATCAAAACAAAATTTAAAAAAAATTGAGAAGAAATCATTTAAAGACTCCTTTAACTTTAAATGAGTTTTTATGACTTCTTTTACATTGATTGCTATTTTTTTTATCTTAGTAATTTTAGTTGTGGTATTAATGTTAGTATTGAAAGGAAATTTTTAAGATGCAATTATATGTGATTGCAATTGACGGTCCTGCAGGTAGTGGCAAATCATCACTAGCAAAAGAACTTGCTAGACAATTAAACTTTGATTATGTCAATTCTGGTTTATTTTATCGCGCAATTGCTTATTTTATTCATACAAAAAATTTAGACTATTCTAATCCTAATTCATATTCACTAAATTGGTTAGAAGATAATATTAATTTAAAATGAGATGGAGAAACAATTATTTTAAATAATGAAAAACTAGATCTTAACGTTTTACAAAGTTCAACTATTGCCCAAATTGCTAGTACAATTGCAACCTTTGTGTCAATAAGAGAGTTTATTAATAAAAATATTCAAGAATTAGCTTTATTAAGATCAATTATTGTTGATGGACGAGATATTGGGGCAACAGTTTTACCTAATGCTAATGTCAAAATCTTTTTAGATGCTGATATTAAAACTAGAGCCATTAGAAGAATCAAGCAACTAAGAGAAAAAAATAATAAAGAAAATATAACACTTGATATGATGGTAAATGATATTATAGTCAGAGATAACCGTGATTATACAAGAGAGATAGCTCCTCTAACAAAAGCACAAGATGCATTTTTGCTTGATAACTCTAATATGACTTTTGAACAAACTATTGAAGCTGCTAAGAGAATATTTATAGGAAAAGTAATTGATGATGATTGACGAAAGTAATTTTAATGTTAATTCTTTAAAAAAAATCACACCTAGAAAAGAATGAATCTTTCAAGATGGTCACGAAGTTTTAAGAAAAAAATCTAGCCCTGTTTCCAACATTAGTGAACAAGAAATTGACGCTATCAATAAAATGATTTCTTATATTGATGCTTGCTATGAGGATAAGCATTATCAATTTGATATTCGGCCTGGGATTGCTATTGCTGCCCCCCAAGTTGGATTAAATAAAAGAATGATATATTTGCATTTTAATGATGAGCAAGATATTGAGCAAAAATATTTTTTAATTAATCCTGAAATTATTGCTTTTAGTGAAATTAATTCTTATATTAAAGGTGGAGAAGGTTGTTTATCAGTAGCTAAAGATGTTAAAGGAATTGTTCCAAGAAAATATAAAGTCATTGTTAAAGGTTTTAGTTTACTTGATAACAAAGAAATTCAAATTGAAGCAAGAGATTTATTAGCAATTTGCTTACAACATGAAATTGATCATTTAGATGGTATTTTATATCATGATCGTATTGATAAAAACAAACCTAATTATACTGAAAAGAATTGAGTAAAAATTTAATCTTTATTAATAAAATCTAAAACCTTATTGATTTCTTGTTTGTTATCATAATGACTAAATTCATTTGTTAGTAAATTTGTAGCTAACATTTTTTTACCATCAATACCAATAGCCACATTAAAGTTCTTATTATTAATACATTCAATTGCAAACATTCCCATTCTTGCAGCATTATATTTTTCAATCCCTGTTGGTGTTGCTCCTCTTTGAATAAATCCCATTATGTGTAATTTAGTATTGATTCCTGTTGTTTTTTCAATAAAAGTAGTCATCTCATGTAACTCATTATAACTATATAAATTCTCTGTTATTAATACTAAAATTTCTTGATGGTATAATTCACGTTTCTTTTTTATTATCTTTGCTAACTCATTTTTATCTAATTTATTTTGTGGCGTAATAACATAATCAATGTTATTAGCTAATGCAGTGGTTGTTGTTAAAGTGCTACACTTTCGTCCCATTAATTCTATTAAATAAATTTTACGATCAGATTTAGCAGTTGTTCTTAATAAATCTATATTTTTTGAAATTATATTAATAGCTGAATCAAAACCAATTGAATACTCAGTATAATTAATATCATTATCAATAGTACAAGGAAGGCAAATTACATTAACTCCATTTTGAGCTAATAGCTTAGCACCCATATAACTACCATTACCACCTAAAACTATTAAACAATTAATTGCTCTTGACTTTAAATTATTAATTGCCTTTTGGAAATTTTTTGGTTGATCAAATTCTTTAAATCGACTACATAATATTAAAGAACCAGCTTGGTTAATAGATTTATTTATTTTTTTTAAATTTGCTAGTCTAATATCATTTTCACATAATCCAATAAATCCATTAATAACTACATATGATTCAATGTTAAAATTTCTAGCATAATTTACAATAGTTGCAATAGCTTTATTCATTCCTGGTGCATCACCACCTGAAGTTAGAATAGCAATTTTATATTTTGTCATTATTAATCATTTCCTTTATTTTTATTAAAATGTTTTCACAATTAAAACCTAATTTTTGATAAACATTAATACCATTATCACTAAAACCAAATTTACTTGCTTTAATGACTAATATTTTTTTACAAAAATCATTTAATTCATATCAATAATTATCATTAGAAGCTTCAATTGAAACTATTCCAATATTAGCTTTAACAATTTCTTGGATATATGTTTTAGACTGCTTTAAAAATCTTTTTAAACATGGACAAGAAATAATTTTAGCATTTATATTTCATTGCATCTTTAATGCTTTTGCCACTTCATTAGCAAGTTCAACTTCACTACCATTGGCAATCAAAGCAATATCAGGGTCTTGGCAATTTTTCAATATATATGCACCTTTAAAAGCTTTTTCAACATTAGTTTCACTTCATGATTTAGTTGCTTGTCTAGTTAAGATTAAACAATTAGTATTATTTTTTTCATCCAATGAATTTATTATAGCTGCCATTGTTTCCTTTTCATCACATGGTCTTCATACATTGACATTTTCAATTGCTCTTAACATCGGAATTTGATCATATGGTTGATGACTAGGTCCATCATTACCAACTAAATAGCTATCATGAGTAAAGATAAGATTAGAAGAAAGTTTAGACATTGCTCCTATTCTAATAGCTGGTTTCATATAATCACTAAATGCTAAAAAAGTTCCAGCATAACATTTTAATCCACCATGTAGTAAAATACCATTTAAAATACCACCCATAGCAAATTCTCTTACACCAGTTAAAATGTATCCAGAATTAGGATTTTCATTAAAACTACCATTGTTTGTAATTTTACAATTGGTAGTGGAAGCTAAATCAGCTGATAATGTAATAATATCCTTACAATCTTTTAATTGGTTAAAAAAAGTTTTTAAATAAGCTTTTGTAGAATCATTAATTTTAGTAATTTCATCAATGTCTAATCAAGAGGCAAAGTTTTTAAAATTACCATTCATATTATTTAAGAATTCAAATAATTCATCACTATTTTTCTTTTTATAAAAGTAAACAAGTTGCTTTCATTCCTCGTATTTTTTATTCCCTTTATTAAAAACACTATTTTGATAGTAATCATAAATTTCTTCATCAAATTGAAAATCATTCATTTCCATTTGAAAATAAGCTTCTAGTGATTTTATTTCATTATTATCAATTGTTAATGAATGGGCAAAATTAGTAGCTTGTTTAGTTGTTCCTTCACCAATAATAGTTTTGATTTCTATAAAAGTGGGTTTATTATTATTTTTTGCCCTTAAAATACTTTCATTAATTTCTTCAACATCATTTTTACAACATAAATAAATTCAACCTTGAGATTCAACCCTTTGTTTTAAATTTTCAATATTAACATCACTAACCTGAGAATCTAATTGATAATCATTAGAATCATGTAAAATAATTAATTTATTTAATTGTAATTTTCCAGCCAAACTCATGGCTTCATAGCTAATACCTTCTTGTAAATCACCATCACCAACTAAACAATATGTATAATGATTGATTAGTCCTTTTAGATTTTTTCAACGATTTCGCAAATATTTTTCAGCAATTGCCATTCCAACTGCATTAGCAACCCCTTGACCTAATGGTCCGGTACTAGCATCAATAAAATTATTCGGTTCAAATTCAGGATGTCCTGGAACCCTAGGATTTTTATGCCTAAATTGTTTAACATCATTTAATGATAGGACTCCACTAAAATGCAAAATGGCATATAATAATGCACTACCATGACCAGCGCTTAAAACAAAACGATCACGATTAAATCATTTAGGATGCTTGTCACAAATGTTTAAATGGTATTTAAATAATGAATGAATAATTGGTGCTGAACTAATTGCCATTCCAATGTGTCCACTTTTAGCCTCTTTAATCATTTGTGCACTTAAAGAAATTAATGATTTTGTAAATTTATCATACATAAAAACACCTGCTATTTATTTTTATATAATAAAAATTATCCAACTTTGGATAATTTTTATTATTTTTTATTATATTTAAATTTTATTATCTATTCTTCATCAAGAAACTTCTAAATGCTTGTGCAGTATCTTTTAAGAAAGGAAGGAATGTTATAACATCATCATTAATAACTTCTTTTTCTGGATAATATACAACACCTTTTAAGAAATCAACAAAGCGAATAGCTGTTGCATATAACAATTCTCTTTCACCATCTGGTAAATCTTTGGTATTAACAAGGGCAAAAATTAAAGTTTTCTTAATCCGAGAGATTAAAGATTTTTCATCAACAATACTTGGAGATTTAAGTAAACTATCTAAGAAGTCATAAGATAATTCTCTACAAAATTGATCATAAGATATTTTACCGTTATTATGAATTGATTTTGGTGCAGAATAACCTTTTTTACTAGATAAAATACCATCTAAATTAGTTGAGTCACTATTCATTGAAAAAGATGAAGCTTCCATAGTAGTGTTATATGGCATAGGTCTTGCAACACCTGGAGTTGTCCCTTGTGGAGAGAACATTGAACCTGGTGCTGACATTGGTGGTTTTGCAACGCTTGGCGCTCCAAAAGTAGGAGTAGGACCATTCATAGGTCTTGGTGCTCCTGGAGGTGGCGGCATTGAACCTGGTGCTACTGGTGGTTTTACAACACTTGGCGCTCCAAAAGTAGGAGTAGGACCATTCATAGGTCTTGGTGCTCCTGGAGGTGGAGGCATTGAACCTGGTGCTACTGGTGGTTTTGGTGCAGAAGGTTTAACCATTGTTGCATTACTATTTGTTTTTACTTCTTCGTTTTTATCTTTTTTACTAAATCATGCCATTTTTTTTACTCCTAAAATTAAAGTAATTTACATTATTTTGCTTTTATTATTATAACTTTTGATTCATATTTTTGCAATATTATTAATGAAAATACAGCTTTTAAAGAATCAAGATAGCATATTAATATTTACATTATATATTATAATATATATATTAACTATAAGCTTTTGGATAATTATGAATTTTAAAAAAATTAGAAAAATTTTTAATAAGAAAATAAATATTGTACTAACAACATTAGGGTTTTCAATGCTTTTTGCTTCATCTATTGCATTGGTTTCATTAACAACTAAACCAAATACTGTTAATACTGAATCTAGTTTATCATCAGATAATAAATTGCTAGCAAGGAGTAATAATCAGGCAACTCAAGTTCCAAGCAAATACACACTTTTTGGACCAGATAAATTTTTTAATGATTCAGTTAATGGAAATTTTAATTATGATCAAATTTATGCATCACAACATTTTGGTAATGCATGATTGGGGATTGATCAAAATAATGAAGAACATCAAGACGGTCTTCAATATACACTTACTGATAATAATACTAGTGAAGATACAATTACATTAGGCATTAAGAAGCTAGTTATTAGTGCAATCAATAACTTACCAAGCAATAATAGTGATAATCATGAAATTGAATATGAAAATAGTGATAATTATTTAAAAATTAACAAGTATTATGTAGATAATTATTCTGGCAAAATCGTAGTTAACATTACTTTAAATATATATAATAATGAATCTGGTTTATTAGTTGATTGTGTAAAAAATGTTAATAATTTACCAAAAACTCAAGATATTGTACTTGATGGTTTTAAAAAAGCAAGTGCTACTACTATTTCTAATATAAGTAATATAGAAAAAATAAATAATACACCAATAACATCTGAAAATATTGTTGAGTTTGCAAAACCAGAAAATTTTGATGCTTTAAAAGAAGCATATATTAATCAAGGCGGAATTACCAATGCCATTGCAATTGATTCTGCATTTGATCAATCTCAACAAAATTTTAAAACTAAACTTTATAACCCTGATAATATAAATGTTATTGCCTTTCCAGGCATTAAGCAATTAAGAACTAAAATTGGTGTAACTAATTTTTTCAAAGATTCTTATGTTGATACTAAAACATTTAAAATTTATGATGCTCCATCTCCGACAGAATACCGTGAAAAGATAGGTTCCTTTATTTTTGGTGAAAACAAAAATTTAATACAAGAAAAATCATTTGTTGCTAATTATAAAATACCAAATGATAAACCAACTACTTTTATTAATGAAGGTACCTTTGATGCACCACCAAGTTTACGTAATAAGACAGCATCTTCAATAACAGATTATGATTTAAATCAAATTAAAAATACAATTGATAAGGATAAATTAATTCACAATCCTGTTTATAAATTTGATTTTGATAATGGAACACGTCAAATTATCACTGATTGAGAAATAGTGACAAAACCAGAAGAAATTAAGGATCAAAAATTAGCTAATGATATTACAGGTAAACTAACTTTACAAGTTAGGTTAGTTGATAAATATTATTATTTAGGTGAATTACAAGATAGTAGCAAAAATACAAATCTTAAAGGTTTGAATCGGTTATACACCATTACTATTCAACAATTTTATAAAAGTCAACCCACATCTATTATTCCAGACATTGATCTTTCAAAAATTAACAATGAAGACATTTCTTCAAAAAAAGCTTCTGATTTTATTACTGATTTTATTAATGGTAATGAAAGCAAAAATAAAAATAATTTGATTAAATTCTTAAAACAAGCTACTGAACAAAACAATGGTTTTAGAGGAATTCCTAAGAAAGATAATGAAAGTGATTATGATGATTTCTTTAATGATACTAATTTAGAGTTTCAACTTCATACAAGAATTCAGGATGGAATAGAATATTTAGGTGTACCAAACGATTTAGAAGGAACGTTGCAATTAACTATTAAAATTAAAAAATATTATAGTCCTCTTAATGGTTATTTAATTGATGCGACAAAGGATGAAGATAAATTAACATTATCAACAAAAATAAAAGGTTTTCAAACAGTTGATAAGGAAGATAATGCATATTTAAAAAATAATCCTAATGGTTTTTTAATACCACTAGAGTATCAAAAATATATTGCTAAAGAAACAATTGGAAGCTCTAATGATTACCAAGATAAAACATATTCTGGAACAATAACAACTCTTCAATGAAAACAAATTATTAAAGAGTTAGTTATTGGTGGTAATACGAAAGATTTCAATCTTAATGAGAATATTCAAATCTCAACTTTAGATCAAGCTAAAAGTGATGATGATGCTCACCAAACAGACCAATACTTATCATTAAATGATAATTTATCTTCAAATATTTTAGGACAACTAAATTTACATTTTAAGATTCAAAATGTATTAGATAGTAATGATGGTATTAAGATTACAAAACTTTTTGATACTAGTGCATTATTTAAAAATTTTTATAATATTAAAGCTACAAAATTAGTAAATGAATTAACTTTAAATTTTATTAATTCAAACAACATTCCTTTTGCTTCTGATGTTATTGAACAATATAATGATGATGGATCGTTAGATAAAGAAAAACAAATTGATGAATTCAAGAAAATTTTGTTACAACAAGATGGTCTAGGAAATTTAATAAACATTAAATATTTATTTAATGATCAAAAAGGTATTCCAAAAAAAATTAATGAAGATTTGATTGAAAAAGGTGTAGCTTCTTATGAAGAATTATCAAAATCATTTGATACATATTTTGAAATTAAATCATTTGAAACTAATGAAAACTATTATCAAATTGGTAATTTTAATGTTACTCTTGGATTAAAGCTTTACTACAATGAAAATGGTGATTTAATAGATGCTACTAAAACAAATTCAAATAATCCAATCAACTATCAAACAATCACAATTAGAGGTTTTAAACCATCAGATATTACTACTAATATACCAGAAGTGCCATTGAGAAATGTAAATACTAAATATGCATCTGATTATATTGAACCATCTGATTTAACTAGTTTAATTCTAGGTCAAATGCAATCTGATTTTGATAACCAGATACAAAATAGATTTTTCAATAACTTACCAAATAATTTTTTTAATTCAATTGTTAATACAAATGGAAAATTATCTAGTCCATTACTTAGTTGTCGTGATGTAACTATTGATAATGTTAACGGAAAACTATCAGCAACAATAATTTTAAAAGGTTCATATTTTAATGAAAATAACAAATATATAAAAAACGATAGTAATGGAAAACCATTTTTATTTACTTTTTCTGGTTTTAATTCCACATATCCTACAACAATAAACAAACAAATAAAAATTGAAAACCTAATTGATCCTAATGATGCTAACAGTGCAAAAGTTGTATCAAACCAATTAAATGATTGATCACAAAAAGTTGATGGTGTTAACCCAACTAGTACATTAGATTTAGATTTTCTTAAAAAAGTAATTAGAAAAAATATGTTATTATTTATCACTAACCCATATAAAGAATATTTATTTAATGAAGAAAATTATTTTCAAATTACTAATCCTGACTTAAATTATAAAGAGGGGAAAATTACTTTTGATTTAACATTAAATTATTTTTATAATAATGTAGATGCTTATCCAATTAGTCCAGGTATCAATTATCCTGGTCCATATCCAAGTCTAAACAATTCTGCTACTATAACATTAATTGGTTTTGAAAGAAAAAATGCAACTAGTGTTTCACCAGACCCAATTGATATAAATAATTTTGATCAAAATTTAGCTAAATTTTCATCTCAAGCTATGACAAATCAAAAGGATGCTTTAAAATCATCAATTGTTAATAATGTCTCATTTTTAAATAATATTTTTCGTAATTTACCTTCTACTTATAATTTAAATCTTTCAGATAATCCAGAAGTAACTAAAGAGTATATAGATGATAATTTAACAATTAAAATTGAACCTAGAGGTGGTGATGATGGATCTATAAATGTCTATTTTAATTTAAAAAATATTTTTATTGAAGATGAAAAAAAACCAAACACAATTATTATTGGTAATAAAGATTTAGGCCCTATTACTATTAAAGGTTTTAAGGAATCATCACAAACTTCTTTTACTAGTACAAATTCAAATTATTGAGATCTAGACCCTAATGTTGTTGCTAATGAGAAAATAGCTTATTGGTCTGAACAAGATAATAAAAAAGAAACATTAGAAAATATTTTAAATAAAAAAGAAATTATCACTAAATTTACTAACAATTTAGTTTATAACGAAAATGGTGATATTAAATCACGTATTAAAATTGTTGAAGGATCAGATATGGAAATTAAAGCTAAAGATGGAACTATCAAGTGTAGCATATATATATCTCCTTACTATGACAAAAAGGGGGTTGAACAAGATGATGCAAATAATAAATTAGAAAATTTAACATTAAGAAATTTTCCACAACAAAATCCTACTCAGCAAAATAATGCTGTTATTTATACTTCTGAATTAGTTAAAGACAAGAAAAATGATGATGTTCAAGATCCGATATTTGGTAAAAAATGTAATTCATCATTTTTAGATGAGTTACTTGATAAAAATCCAACAGAGCAAAATAAAGTTAAATTATTAAATGAGTGACTAAAAGATCAATTACTAACTACTGCAGGTAATCAATTAATAATCAACAAGATGTTGTTTAATGTTATAGCAGATGATATTTCTATTCCAACAGAAGAAACTAAAACTACTTTAGAAGATATACAATTGATATCATCAAATGATTTTAATGGTTCCTTGAATTTTAAAATAAAAATTAAAAACTTTTTTAATAAAGATGGAAATTGAACTAATGGATCAACATGATTAGATAATGAAACTTTTTCAATTTATCAATTAAATAAAGTTCAAAAAACAAATTTAACAAAAATTGAGGCAAATGTTACTGATGTTGGTTTAGTTTATAAAAATGATTATCAACATTCAACGATTTCTTTTAATCCATCACTTGAAGCGTCAGAATTTTTAAATCAAATTTTTCGTCCTAATGTAATTATCGAGTTTCAACAATTCCTTCAAAATAAATGTGTGATTGAAAAAGGTTTATTTGGAACTAATGCTATTTTTGGTCTTGAGTCTCATATTCCTAATAATTTTAAAAACCTTTCATTAGTAATTGGAGATCGTGTTGAAAATCCACCTTTTGCTAATGAGATTAAGAACTTTATAACAGCTGATGATTCAGATGGAACTATTAGCATAAAAGTTACCTATCAAAATGTTTATGAGAAGGCAAAGGAAACAGTAATTACTGATTCCGGGGATGATAAAACAAGCATTAAATTAATTTCATTAGATGATACTCCAACAACCAAAACTATGGTAATTAAAATTAATGGTTTTAAAAAGAACAACCAAACTAAGGATTTAATTGTTTTAATTTCAATTATTATTGGTTCAATTGGTTTTATCTTATTATTATGTGTATTAATTTGATTTATCATTAAAAAAGCTAGGAGCTTATAGTAATGCAAAAAGAACATAGGATTACCACTGCTATTGTTAGAAAACCGCCTCAAAGCTTTAAAAACATTTTAACCAAGAATCCTTATTTAAACAAACCTGATTGAGACTTAGCAATAAGAGAACATAAACGTTATGTAACTGCTCTTGAAGATGCTGGTGTAGAAAAAATTATTGAAATGGATTTGAAGGAAGATTTTCCATTATCAATGGCTGTTGAAGATGTAGCTATTATTTTTCCTGGTGAATGTGTGATTATAACAAACAATAATGATAAAACTAGAATAAATGAAGCTAACGATATTAAAGAATACATTATGAAAAATTTTCCAAAAGACCAAATTCATACATTTAATAATCGAAGCAAAATAAGAGGCGCAGATGTTCTTATCATTGGTAATAATGTTTTTGTAGGTGTTTCATCCTTTACTAACAGCAAAGGAATTAAATCTTTAACAAAAATTTTAAAAAAATATAATAAACAAGTAGTTCAAATTAATACTTATGATTTTCTTTATTTAAAAGCTGGAATCTCATATATTGGTGATAATACTATCTTGATTGCTGAACAATTAGTAAACAAAAATCAATTTCAAACATTTAAACGGATTATTGTTCCAAAAGATGAACTATATGCTATTAATTCTTTTTCAGTTAATGGAAAAGTTATTATTCCAATGGGATATCCTCGCACTTTAGCTGCAATTAGGAAACTAGGATTTAAACCTATTGCATTAAACCTATCAGAATTTAAAAAAATTGATATTGGTTCTAGTTTACTATCACTAAGATATTAATTTTTTAATAAATAATTCAATTGCAATCATTACCCTAACATCATTCTCACAATATGTTTTTAAATCTTTTACTAAATTATTTCATTCAGCTTGATTATTTTCTTTTTCCAAAAAATAAAAAAATGTTTTGTTTTGACAAATTTGTCCATTACTAATGGCAAGATCATGATAATCAATACATTTTGCACTAGTGAAAAATTCGTGATAATTTGCTTCAATAAAAGGAAGAATTTTTTTAATAGAATAATAACCACCTAATGATTTAATTAAAATTATAATACCTAGTTTACTACTAAATTTAAAGAAATCAGCAAGATCAACTAAGTTATTAACAATTTCAAAAATTTTAGTAGAATAAGCTTTTTCATTTATAAATTTTTCTATTTCACATAAACGAGTTTTTTCAAAACTTTGATTAAATACAATATAGGAAGAGTCATTACCATTATATAAATCATCAATCACTTGTTTATATTTATCAATAGTAATTGCTCGTGGATTAATTACAATATTATTGCATTTAATAGCATCAAAGTTTTTTCAATCATCTTCACCATTAATTTTAATAATTGAACATTGTGTAACCATTTGTGTAAAAGGTAATGTGTTGTCAAAAGAACGAATAGATGAGTTGATGGTTTCAAAATCAAAATAAACTCTTTTGTTTTTAATAGTTGAAAATAAAATTTTTGCTTGTGCTTTTTTCACTACTATTTTTTCTTCATTATTTGTTTCACATAAGGCTACAATCTCCTTTTTTGTATTTTTAGCATAATCTAATACATTAATGTTTTTTTCTAAATTAATTAATCGTTTAGAGCTCATATCAACAAAATTACCACTATATTTAAATAACTTATACCCTTTTGCTAAATATAGATTTTTTAATAAAGGGAAAAGTTCAGAATTTTTAACATCATTTTTATCATTAGGGTGCGGGATTATATTTTTACAAATAAGATTGGGTTGTATTTGTAAATTAATTAAATGATTAACTAATTGTTCAATAACATTTTTAAAATTAGTAAAAATTTTATTAAAAAAAAGCATTGATTTAGATATTGCATTTTTTGCAATTGCATTTTCTTCTAGTTCAAATCTAGCTTCTAAATCTTCGAGTGAATCATAGCAAATGCTATTTATCGATACAAAAGCATCCATTCCATTTGTAGTTGAATTCATTCCAATTTTTACTAATTGTTTTCGTTCAATTGTTCATTCTTTTTTGATGGTAACACTTTTATTAAAATTAAAATAACTAGTTAAAATCAATGGTAATTCATATTTATTAGCATAACAGTATTTAACTAAACATAGTTTAAAATCAAGATCAAAGTCATCAAGGTAAGCAATAGACCTTAAAACTTTAGCTTGAAAATACATATCTAAAGCATGATGTCTTCTAGCAGTTGTAGTCCCTTTGGTTTCAATCAAAATAATTTGATCACCTATTTTAACAATAGCATCTGGTTTAGTTATTAAATTTTCACTAATAAAAACAGCCTGAAAAAGAATAATATTTTCATTTTCTAACAATAATTTTTTAGTGTACTCTGCTTTTTGTTCTAAATCAAAATTTTTTTTAATCTCATCTAAGTCAAGTACACATTTAATATTTTGATATTGTTCTTTAATAAATATTCTTGATTTATTATCAATAAAGATACCTTCTTGAATATGGGGATTCATTAAATCAATTTTTTTATTGTTTAAAAGTAATTCTTTATATGCATCATAATAATCTATATCTAATTCTTCATTTTCTTCTTCTTCATCATCATCATTTGCTAATGATGTTTCTAACTGGATGGCAGTTTCAATTTCAGCATTTGTGAAGAATCATAAACTTGGTTGCTTAGTATAAAAATCTAAAAAATTATATTTATTAATGTAAATACTTTTTTTCATTTTTAAAAGTAATTATTGTTATTAGTAACTGCTGATCTTAGAAAGAGAATTAAAGCAATTAAAGCAAGCAATAATGCTAGAAAGGCAATAATCCACATAAAAAAATGGAAAAACTTGGATTTTGATGTTTGGTTAATTCCTATAATCCAAAAAGCAGCTAAAACAATAAAAGGGGCAACAATAAGCCCAAAAACAATATAAGTTAAAATACTAGAAGCATTTACAAAAGACGCAACATTTAATTGATGTAAATTTTTATATAAATCAGTATTAGCATTTAAACTATTAGAAGTATTAGGGCCAAAATTCAAAATTAGCATCAAAACTATAATTGCAATTGTAAAAGCAACAAACATCACCATTAAAGTGCGAACCCAAGACTTTTTAACTCCTTTTGGTTGGTTTAAAAAAATACCAATATTTTCAATTAACTTAGTTTTCATAATTATTTTTCTTCATGTAATTTTCTTATTATTTTATCAATATTTTTAGCATAATCAATTGTTTTATCAATTTCAAAAATAATTCTTGGTGATTTGTAAGTACTAATACTACTAGCTATTTTACTTCTAAATAAACCACTGATTTTATTTAAGGCTTCAACAACCTTTGGAATTTTATTTCGATCCTGACAATCAACATAAGCTTTTAAGATGGATAATTCATTACTTAATTTTACATAAGTTATACGTCCAAGTTTTGCTATTCTATCATTAACTTCTAAAACAATAGTTCGATTGATAATATTTAAAATTTGAGATTCTAATCTTTGAATTTTAATTTTATTTGCCATCTTATAATATATCCTTTATAAATTGTGGTTCTTTTAATAATAATAACTTATCTCTTGATATATATTTTATAAATAATAATTTATTTTTATAAAAAGTTAATTTATTTTGCTTTTTGTTTAACTTTAATTTTTCAGCTTGTTCATATGAAAGATATAATGTTCTATTAATTATTTGACTGTGATATTCACTAAAATCTACTTCACTTAAAAATGTATTAAATAAATTCATGAAGAAATTTATCAAGTTATTTTTAACTTTTTTACTATTAGGAATCAAATAATAACCAATTCAAATTAAAACAATAATTAAAACAAAAGCTACAAGGGCACATTCATATGAAATTGATTGAAAAGCATTAATATCACTTGATGATAATTGAGCATAAATCCTAGTAGTTAAAGTTTGACCTGGCATTAATAACCCAATAGCACTCGACGAACTTAATCCAGCTGTTAAATATAATGGAGCAGTTTCAGCAATAATTCTACTAACTGCAAATATTACTGCTGAAGATAATGATTTAATTGAAGAAGGAATAACAACTTTTCAAATAGTTGTTCATTTACTACACCCTAAAGCATAAGAATTAATTCTAATATCAATTGGTATACTAGCAAGAGATTGTTGAATAGTTCTAATTAATGTAGGCAAAATTACTATTGAAATAGTTAATGCTCCAGCAAGCAATGATTTTCCCATACTACCTGCAATTGTTAAACCAAATATTTCAATAAAAACAGTTAAACCAAACATCCCAAAAATAATACTTGGACTAGATCCTAAAGAATCAATAAAAAATAAAATAATTTTTTTAGACCTTCCTTCTTTAGCAAATTCATTTAAATAAATAGAAGCAAATAGACCAATTGGGAAAGCTAGTGAAAGTGAAAAAATAATAATGATTAAAGTATTAATAATAGCTTGTCCAGTTGTATTGATACCAAAATTAAAA
Source organism: uncultured Bacilli bacterium (assembly GCA_904501665.1). Classification (GTDB taxonomy): domain Bacteria; phylum Bacillota_I; class Bacilli_A; order Mycoplasmatales; family Mycoplasmoidaceae; genus Mycoplasma_L. The sequence continues at coordinate 15,958 of CAJGBT010000017.1, forward strand.
ATTGTTGATCCATTGCCTGTTGAACTGAAACCATTAATTAAAATATCAAGACTTATTCATATCAAAAAGCCAAAAGTAATAAAAGTAGATAAAACTTCTAATGAAATATATCAATATGTTTTTAGGTGTAAAACTTTTTTTTGTTTTATTCGATAAGAAATAAAGTCTTCAACTTGAATATTATTTTCTAAGTTATTAATATTCTTTTTTTTATAAAGTAAATTACTAATATTTAAAGAAATTTTATTAGGGATAAAATAAACTATTTTTTCAACAATAGAAAGAAACTTATTAGTTTTATTTTTACGATTTTTAGTGATGAATAAAATTAGTGTATTTAATAACATTACAAAAATAAATAAGAAGATTCCAAATGCATATAAAACACCTCTAGTTGCTTCACCACCAGTTTCTGAAAACATATTAGTAGCTATAATTGAACCCAAAGTACCTAAACTAGATGATAATGTCTTTCCAATACCGTCATTCAAAATTGAATAACTTTCACTAGTCAAAATCATTGATAAAGCCATTGTTTCACCAATAGCTCTTCCTAATGCTATAACAACAGCTACAATAATTCCACTTCTAGCCTTGCGTTTATAAATTTGATAAATAGCTTTTGTTCTTGTTGTACCTAAACCTATTGGATTAAAAATTAATTCATTTGAAATACCATTATATGTATTTAAAACCATTGCAACTATGGTAGGCAGAATCATAAATGTTAACATAATAATAGCATTGATAATGGAATAAATTAGTTCTACATTAAAAATCTTGGTTACTATAGGACCTAAAGAATTAATAGCAAATAAACCAAAAATAACTGAAGGAATACCAGATAATGATTGAACCAAAATAGAAGCAAATTTTTGATATTTATTTTTTAATCTAAATTTAATAAATGTTGCAGTTTTAATAGCAATTGGTGTTGCTATTAATAAGCTACCTAAACTCACTAATAAAGTTATTGATAGAGGAGCTCAAATTGACACCTTTCCTTCGCTAATGTTAAATTTTAATGTTCCCAACATCTTATCTAATCCATATTGTTGAAAACCTGGAATAGCAGAAATAATGATAAAGATAATAATTAAAGCAAAAATTAAAACTAAGAATCAAGCTAAGCATGAACTCAAATACTTTAGAATCTTATCTTTGTTTTTTTTAATATTTTTTTTAAAAACTAATGCCATAATATTAAGAACTTAGAGCTCCATAGGTAACTTGTTTACGACTCATTATTAATTGATAGTCACTAACTCAAAAGTTACTATCAATTGTCATTGAATTATATTGTTCATTACTAATGGGAATTATTCCTAATTCATTGTATGTAGAATAAACCTTTGAATTTGGTTTTAAGGATTCAGTAATTACTCATTCTACTCAATTCTTAACATAATCATCTACTTTAATTGATGCTAATGTGTTCAATGGTCGATATCAATCATACCCATTAGTTACTGTATCTATACTTAATGAAATACCATTATATGTAGCAATTTTAAAGCCGCTATCTCTAATCTCATTTAAATTACTTAATACAAATCCGCCAGATAAATAAGTGATTGCTCCTACTTTCGCATTTTTAATTTGCATTCAGGTTTCAATGTTAGATTCTTTAGTAGTAATAATTTCTTTTGAATATGAACCACTACTAATGGTTTGAATGGCATTGCTAGTTGCATCATCTTTAGTAAAGTTTAAATTAGTAGACTTAATAAAAGCCTCTGTTGTTCCTGATTTTACAGCCCCACCTGTTCTAGCATATGGTTTTAAGTTAGCACTAGAATTAATATTTTTATCTAAATCATGAAAAGAGATTTGTTTATTTCCAGAAAAAGCTTGAAATAAATTACCAATATTATCATTATTAATATCTAAAATGCTATCATCATTAAGTTTATAAATAATTGCAATTGAATCTCAACCAAGGGTAATAGTTTTAATTTTTTCCTTCTCTCATTGATTAGAAAATTTTCCACTTTGTTTAGAATTATTAGCAAAAGCTGGGGCTCCAGCCTCTTCAACAAAAGGGGTTCTTGAAACATTTCCTAGTTGTTTTTTATTATTTACAATTGCTTCAATCCCATTACCTGATCCTGTTGGTGAAACATTTAGGTCAATATTTGAATTTTGATTTTCTTGCTTATAAACTAAATTTAAACGTTCCATTAATGGAGCAATTGCTGAACTACCAGCAGCATATATAATTTTTAAATTGGTTCAATTAATGCATAAGAGTGTTACAAGTGATATAAAAGCACAAAAACCAAGACACAATATTATATGTATCTTATATTTTTTAATGAAATTTCAAGCCACACTTGTTTTCATTGTTTGGAATTTTAATTAAATTATACCAATTTTAAATCAATATTTTATTATTAAAATAATAAAACGTATATATATAAGAACTTTGTTAAAAAAAATACATTTTTGTTTAATGGACCATCTTTTTGGACATACCACTTCTGTTAATAATTATACAGTAGTTTAATTGCATCTTGTGGAGTCATATATCTATTTGCATATGGAATGTTTTCTTTCTCAAGTTCTGAGTAATAATGGTATCT
>CAJGBT010000018.1 GCA_904501665.1 uncultured Bacilli bacterium
GAATTTGTAAAATTTCTTGAATCTAAAGGTGTGATTAAAAGGTTAATCCTATTAGGTCAACCTGAGTGTAATGGTTGTGTAGAAAGATTTCATAAGACTATCGATAAAAAATGTTGATCACAATTTAAACAAGCAAAATCACTTGATGAAATTAAAAGAATTATTTTTTGTTTTAGTTATGAATATAACTTCAAAAGGTTCCATTATTACTCAGAATTAGAACATCTGCCTTATGCTCAAAGATTTTAATACCTAAAATTGCTATAAATTCTAATATAATGAGATATAGAAGTTGCCAGTCCCAAAAGATGGTGCATTAAACATAATTTTGATTAATAATGTTTATAAATCTCGACTATTTCAAATTTGATGATTTCTATGTAAACCAAACATTCTTATTATTTATAGTTTTTTAAATAATTATCTTTATGGATAAAAACCTTATTATTTTTTTTTAGTTTTTTAGGTAAATTGTTTTTAGGATTTAATGCTCAATTAAAATATAGTTTAGATTCTTTTCAATTAAAACCATACATTTCAGTAAAATATTGATCATAATTTTTAGGTAAGTAGAATTGGTTATTTAAAATTGTTTTTAATTCAATTCCATTAAATGTCATTGTTCGACAGTAAGAAATAAACTTATTACTTGTATATCAATTATTTTCTAATTTAAATTTAGGAAAAATAGATTCACAGCATATGGTATGAATTTCATATTTTTTATTATTGATTTCACATAAGAAAAAATCAATATATGCATCGTCTTTATAAAATGTTAAAAATTTATCCTTATCATTATGTTGAGATTTTTGGTATAAAATATATCCTAATTTTTCCAAATCGATAATTAGATTATTAATATTAGAAGTATCAAAAATATCATAATCAAGATCTTGGTTTGTAGGTAAGCAATTATCTCTAATTAATTTAAGAGCTAACCCATGACCTAACATCCCTTGGTACTTTTTTAATACTGGCATCAACTCCTTATTTATTTCTAATGCATTAAGTGAGCTATTGCTATAGTGCTGATTAAAAAAATTTTGCATAAAATTCTTACGCAAAAAATAATCTATTTTTTTATTTGAAAATAATAACTTAGATATTGGATTAAATCTCAAAAAACGTTTTAAATTCATATAGATATTTTTTCTACTATTTAATAGTATTAAAAAATTTCTTAAATTGTTGAATTATTAATCATTTTCTTATTATTTAATTTTAACAAAGTTTTAATTTTTTTAATGTATCACAAGTAATAGCAATTTTGAAGGAATGTAGAATTTGAATTACAAGTTAATTGCTCCACTTACATTGTTTAAATAATTTATTTTATTAGTTTTTGATTATGATATATTTGTATATTCAAACTATAATATTAACAACCTTAAAGTTTTCCTATTAACAAACCAACACTATAATGATGTTGGTGGTATTAAAAGATATAATAAGAAGATAATAGAGTTACTCAAAAACAAAAAAATGATTTTGATGTTTTTATTTTAAGTGAACATACAAGATTAATTATTATAAAAATTCAAAATTCAAATTTATGTTTAGGAACTTGATATAGATATTACAATTTTTGGAATTAGTTATTGAATTTTCATTGGTATTATCATAATATATTGATTTTTAAAATATTTTAAAGTACTAATAAAAATCAACAGTATCCATTTCAACTACTTCTAAATTATCGTTTTTGTAACCATGTCAATACATTTTACCTTTAACATATGTGTCGTTTTTTTTATTTGCAATAAATTTAGTTTTTTTATTTAATATCATTGCTATATGCAATATGGAGGTGTCATATGCTAAAACATTTTTATTTTTATTAACTTCATTAATTAAATCCATTAATGTTTTTGTTTTATTAACTTTGTTTATAATGGTAAACTTACATTGATTTTTTTTATTTATTAATTCTTCTATAAACTTAGGTCCGTCCCCCACAAATGTTACCTTATAATTGACAAAATTTTCATTAATAAACTTAATCAAGCTATCAACCTTTAATCTTTTACCTTGTCTTGCATCATCAACCATAATTATTAAACTCTTTGAATTATTTTTAATGGGCTTAAAATACTTAGAAAATTCAAGCGAAGACAAACTTTGTTTTGGTAATTGTTGAAAATAAGCATAATAGGCAAAATCTGCCATAAATAAATTTTTACATTCATTTTTATTACCAAAAAAATTAATATTATATTTTTTTTTATTAATAATATTAAAACAAGCCATACTAATACTTGTTATTTTTGACATAAATACAACGGCGCTTTTTGATAATAAAGGAATTCTATCTATGATAACAAATTTTGGTAAAATTTCAAATATAGTTAATTTATTGTATTTTAAAAATAATGAATATAAATTTACAGATAATATAAATTGTCTACCAAAAGAGAAAAAATTATTGTATTCTGGCAATTCATTAATTTCATTTTTAACTGATTTTAATAGATTATCAATGTTATTATATGTATCTTGATAGTAGTGAGATGTTTTAATATCAAAAAAAATAAAGTTCAAATTTTTAAATTGTAATTTTTGAAAATATTCTTTAAATTTATTCGGACACAAAATATCTACATTTTTAGTACCTGTGTCATCTAATATTTTTAAGAAACGGGAAAGAATGATTACATCCCCAATGGCACCATTAAAATCTAAATTTATAAGGTTTCTATTGGTTTTATATATTCCTTTTTTAACTATATTGATTTTTTTAAGTTGTTTTTCCTTTGAAAAATAAAAAAAGATATAAGCAAATAGTTTTGAAATAAAAAAAGGAATGTATGAAAATAACAAAAAAGTAGTTATTCAGCGGGCTTTTTTCAAATTAATTTTTCTAAAAACTAAACAAAAGACACTATTTTTATTCATATATAAATCTTGAATTAAAATGCTTAATCATAATTATATATGATTTTGTTTTTTTAAAATATATGTAATTGCTATTTTCAAATTACCTTTTATAGTGAATGAAATGTTTTCTTTTATTAAAACAGAAATCCCTTTTTTTAATTTAAAATCATTTATATATGTGTCATTAATATGATCTTCTAATATAACTAACTCAACTCAATAAACATCGCTAAATTTAAATTCTTTTTTTCCATTAATATCATATATTTCAGTTCTAAAATAAGGGCAATAAATCATCAAGTTATTGGAAACCCTAGTTTTGTTTATTTTTATATTTAAATTAATACAGCTTAATGCATCATCTATATGCAATTTTCTTCTATCCCCATTATTATCAACTCTATCATAATCATATAGTCTAAATGTTAAATCACTAGATTGTTGAATTTCAAATAAAAATGTGCCACTCTTAATAGCATGAACTGTTCCAGCAGGAATAAAAATAACATCATTGTTATTAATAGGAACTAAATTTAAAACTTCATTTCATTTATTTTGCTCAATACATTTTTTTATAACATTAAGGTCGTTTGTGGTTAATCCATATACTATTTCATTATTTTTTTTAGTTTCAATAATATATCAACATTCTGTTTTCCCAAATTTATTAAAATTAATTCTTGCATATTCATCGTTTGGATGAACTTGAACACTTAAATCATCATTTGCATCAATTAACTTCGATAATAAAGGATAATCCTTTTCTCAATTATTAAATCAATCTCTATTATTTATAAAGAAATCATATAAATTTTTCTCAACTACTTCTTTATTTAATATAAAAGATGGTTTATCTTTAAGAGCAGATATTAGATATAGTTCTCCTATTTTATCCTGAGTACCTTCATATCCATATGATTTTAGTTTAGAGCCACCTCATATCTTTTGATCATCAAAATTACCTTTAAGAAATATTAAATCTGGTTTAGCATTCATAATAAAACTCTTTAAACATAAATTATCGACTTTTAATTTTTTTAACAATATTAGTTGTTGATTTATTTTTTACTAAATCAACAAACACTACTTTTTCAACATATTTTAGAGATTTCTTTTCAGGTAAATTTTCTATTTTATAATCTCCGCCTTTAACATATACATCAGGTTTTATTTGTTTTAAACAATTATCTACAGTTAATTCATTGAATATTATTACCTTATCAACATATTTTGTTGCTTCTAATATTAACTTTCTTTCATCTTCATTCTTAATTGGTCTATCATCACCTTTTAATTTTTTAACAGAAGAGTCACTATTTAAACCTACAATCAAATAGTCTCCTTGTACTTTAGCTTCTTGTAATAATTTAATATGGCCTTCATGCAAAATGTCAAACACTCCATTTGTAAAAACTATTTTCTTGTTATTTAGTTTCAATTGATTAGATATTATCTTTAAAGACACATTGTTTGAAAATTCATATGTTCATACTACATTAGTTCCTTGTTTTTTTACAACTATATTACACATGCTATGACAGAATTTAATAAGTTCTTTGATATCTTTTTTTTCTTGAAAAAAACTAGCAAAAGTAGCCACAAAAGTATCACCAGCTCCTGAGACATCATTTACTTCTACTTTTTCTACATTTATCTCAAAAATGTCTTTTCTATCTTTTGATACAAAAATAGTTGATAATTCAGATCTTGTAATTAATAAGTTAGATTTAATTAAATTATTTTTATTAATAGTTTTTTTAATACTTTCAAATGTGTTATCAACTTGACCATAAATATTACAAAATTCTTTAAAGTTCAATTTATAAAAATCTATGTTATCAAAAATTTGATAATTATTTTGTCTATTATCTACAATTAATTTCTTCTTGTATTGATGAGCTAGTTTTATGATGCTACTAACTAATCTTTCTTTAATAAAGAAATCATGATATTTAGAAATTACAATAAAGTCATATGATGCAATGTTGTTCTTGATAAAAGATATAACATTATCAATTATTAATTTAGATACCTTTGGTTCTATTTGACTATCATATCTAGATATTTGTTGCTTTTTGTTTGAAACTACTCTTGTCTTTATTTGTATTGAATCATCTACAATAAAAAGCTTGCATTTAATATTAAATTTTTTAAAATTGCTAGTTATTTCTTTTTTGTACTTAAATGAAGAAAGGCCTACAAAAGTACATTGGTTACCTTGTGATGCAATATTACAAGCAACATTCCCTGCTCCACCTAATGATATTTTTTTACCTTGAATTAAGGATGTGATCACGTGAGCTTCATCTGAAATTTTTAAAGGGCGAACATATATATATTCATCTAAAATTAAATCACCTATTACCAACACATTAGACATATTTAGAATTATATATTAATAAATGCTTGATTCAATTTTTTTGTATTTAAAACTTATATTTTTGAATAACTATTATATTTATAGTTGCTAAGTAAAAAACCAAAAATCATTTTAATTCATATTAAGCAATATCATAAATTTATTAAGAATTAATTTGTTTTTAAAATTACAAATTTTTGATTATTAATTAAAAATATTACATTGAGAACTTTAATGAGAAAATATAACGAAATTAACATGTAACTCAAATTTAAGTTTCTCTAAAAATTTCTAACTTCCTATCAGTTACATCAATAGTTAAAATAGGCTTCTTTTTTGATTTGTTATTGTATTATCTTTTCACAATATTTATTATTTTAAAAATTTTTATTACTTTTAAATTATGAAAATTTTAGTTTTAATTTTACAAAATAAAAAATGATTAATAGTAGTTTTAATTTACCAACTAAAAAAATACTAGTTTTTAAAAAGTGTGTGGCTGTTTTTTGATATTTATTTTATGTTTTATAAATAACAACAATTTTACAATGATTATTGAATAGTTTTAGTCTTTTTTATGCATTAATTTAAGTATTATTATCTATATTTTCAATGGTTATGCTTCATATATCATACTTTATATTTATTTAATTTTAGGTTCAAAGCCTTTTCGTCAAAAACAAGCTTTTACATGTAATGGAATTTGATATTCTTTTGGAGGAAGTTCTTTTCATTTTATATTGTAATATGTATTCAAATGATTTTCATAAGAAGGAATAGTTTTACAATCTAATCCTTCAAATTTAACTGTTATTAATTTATCAAAATCAGATATATCACAAGCTCTTTCAAAACATTGATTTATTCCATAATAATTTCCAATTCTTGTGGATAATACTACTTCATTTTTATCATTTACCTTGCTTCCAGCTGGATAGCAACTTATGTGGTATATAGGTTTTTGGACTTTTCTAGTTTTTAAATAATATTTTTCAAAACCAATTAGGTGCTTATAAGTAAATGATCTAATTAATGAGAATGGTAGCATAAACAAAACTATAATTTTATCTACCTTGTTTTTAATAGGTTTCCATAGATATGGTTTGTGATGCATAAAATGCAATTTGCTAATAGCCTTATAATCAATATGTTGTTTTTCATAATAAAATCATTCATTTTCTGGAATAAAATCTAATGGAAAAATGTCAATGTTCAAACCAATATTTTTACAACATTTATAGTGTGAATCATTTTCAGATGGAATTATCTTAGTTCTTATTGATACTAATTTACCCATTGGTGGAAACATAAATCTATTATGATTAACATCCAAAATATAACATTTATCTGATTTAAATAATTTAGAAAACTTTTCATAATCTTCTCTAGGCATCATAACATCAATATCATCATCTCAAGGAATAAAACCTTTATGCCTTAATGCCCCAATTAAAGTCCCACCATCCAATGAATATCGCAAATTATTTTTGGTACAAAAATTAATAAATTCTTTTAGAAGTGATAGGTATTCTTTTTTTATTTCTTCATTAGTTAATTTAATCATAATTACCACCTATTTAATTTTTTTAATCAATATATCAATGTATAAAGAGGGAGTAAAACTATAAATTTTTTTCTAAATATTTTCCTATCAATTCTATTTTGTTTATTTAAGTACCTATATGAGGAACAGAAATTATATATAAAAATCAAAAATTGTTTTAAGTGTTTGCCAAAAAACACAAATTGTCATAACTCATATAAAGCAGAGTTGGGACAATGTAAAAATATTCATTCATTATTCTTATTATTTCATGAACAACCATTAATGGAATATTCTCATTTAATAAAAGGGATATCATTTTTTATTATCCCGCATTTTTCTCGGTAAAAAATTCAATTAATGTTTGTCCCACATATGCTAATTTCATTTTGCAAAAAGCTTAATTTTAAAAATTTTTTTATTTTTTTTATTTTTGAGTTCACTATTTGTTGAGAAAAAATTCATGTTCTATCAGAAGACTGTGATAATGGATCTTTTGATTTTTGGTAATAATCATTCATAGATAATCCCTCGTTAAAATATCTACTTGTTTTTAGGTTAATTGGATGATTTACATATTTAGAACACAATGTATAAAAATTAAATTTATTTAATGCAAGAACATCTAAAATATAATCAATAGGTTTTATAAATTCTAATTTATCATCAAGATACAAATAAAAAACATTTTCATCTTTGTCGTTTGCTACATAATTTAGAGTGTTGAATGTTTTTCCAGTATTTTTTTTAGTGTCAACAATTTCTACATTTAATTTTTTAGAATATTTCAATCCCTTAATTTTATAGTCATTATTATTAAAAATGATAACCTTAACGTTTTTCTTATTATTAGTATATTTGTCAATAGAAAATATTAATCTTTGTAAAGGAATATCCCTCTTATAAGTTGAAACTAAAATTTTTAACAACATATTATAATTATAATATGAATTATATAAATGTCTTTTATAGATTGTGTTTATATTTACCAAAATTTATTACAAAATATATTGCTAAATTATTGATATTAAAAAATAAACAATGAAAAGCAATGAATATAAAATTTCATTTTCAAAAATGTAAAAAAAATCAATCAAATAAAAATTTAGTTATGTTCACACATGATGGAGCTGTTGGTGATTTAATAACATTGACTAGATTTTTATATCAATGTGAACAAGAAAAAGCTAAATTTGATTTATTGTCAGATATTAAACATAAAGAATTTTTAGAAAAATTTAATTTTAAAAATATTAAAATTTATTACTATGAAAATAAAATAATAAGTCATAATGAACATTATATTAAAAAAAAGCAACAACAAGATAAAATAAATGATCTTAATGGAGATTTTAAATTTCCATATTCAATTAGTGAGCAAAAATATAAAAAGGTTTTTACTTTTCAACACTACCTAAATACACTTTCTATGTTATTTCTTCAAAAAATAAACTATGAAAAATGTTTTTTATGAAAACAAAAAACTTTATATACAAGAGGAAAAAAAATGAAAGGCCACATTCCATTTTTCTTTGATTATTCTCGTTATATTTTAATGACAGAAAACACCCCAATATTGTTTGCTCTTTTAACTTTAATTAATTTTAAGAAATTTAATTTTAAATTTTTTGGAAATAAAGAATGCAAATTCTTGTATGTTGCTGACTTAGCATATTTTTCATATTTTAACAAACTACCTATTAAGTCTTTATCTTCATTAGATTTATCTAATTACTTTAAAATTGATAGAAAGAATATAAAACAAAAAAGCTTAATTATCATGATTGATGATAGAATAGGTGAAAATAAGCGATTAAAACTACAATACCTTATTGATTATATTAATGCTTACTTTTCTAACTACAATGTAACTTTTGTTGGTAATGGCCCTAAATTTATGAAAGAACTATTCAATAAGAAACAAGAATGTAAATTTAAAATTATAGACAAGGTGAACAAAACAAAAACATTAATGGATTTAATTAATGAAGTTAATAAAAACGAAAATGTTTTAGCATATGACACCTCAATATTGCATATAGCAATGTTATTAAATAAAAAGACCACTTTAATAATTAATAATCACTTAAAACATAATTTTTTTAGATGACATAATTACCAAAACAAAAAGTTAAAAATTACAAATTTGGATGTTAAAAAATTTTATTAATATAAAAATAATTTATGAGAATTTGGTTGTAAATATTAAGATATTGGTTTTTTTATATAAGTAATAGCAATCTTTAAATTACCATTAATAGTAAAATGTACTCCTTCTCTTATCAAAACTGATCTTCCTAGTTTAAGTTCATTTTTTTCAATGTAATTGTTTTAAATATATGTTTCTAATATTGTTAATTCAACTCAATACACATTTTTATATATAAATATCTGTTGCCCTCTTATATTATAGATTTCTGTTTTAAATCATGGACAATCTATCATTATGTTATTTTTAACATTTAATATTTTGCATTCATTTTTTAAATCAATGCATTCTAATGCATGTTCTATATGCAATTCTCGTTTTTGGCATTTTTATCAATTCTATCATAATCATATAACCTAAAGGTTAAATTGCTTGATTGCTGGATTTCAAATAAAAAAGTATTTTTTTATCGCATGTACCACTCCTGGTGGTAAAAAAATGACATCACCATTTTTAATATGAACTAAATTTGATATTTCATTTATTATGTATAATGCATTTTTATTATATCGATGTTATTTGTTTTTAATCCATAAATAATTTCATTTTTTAAATTAGTATCTAATATATCAACATTCTGTTTCTCATAATTTATCAAAATGTTGTTTTGCATATTAAACATTTAGGACGAACTTGAATGCTTAAATCATCCTTAGCATCTATTAGTTTACTCAATAATGGATATTCACTTTCAAAACCATTGAATCAAAATCAATTATTAATAAAGAAGTCATATAGATTAGATTCAAGAAAATTTTTATTTAGTATAGACGATGATTTATTTTTAATTCCTGAAATCAAATATGCTTCTACTATTTTATTGGTATTCCCTTCATACCCATATAATTTAAATTTATTGCCTCCTCATAATTTTTGATCATCAAAATATAGTTTAAGAAATATAAAATTTGGATATACCTCTATATAAAGATAGTTATCTTTTTTAACTTCATCTACATCTGAATTTTCTATTATTTTAGAAAAGCATTTACCTCTTCATTTTGAATTGAATGTAAAATATTATAAATTTTTTGTTTTTTTTATTAGAATCAATTTCTATCTTAACAATTGAGCATAACATTATGTTCATAAACTCATAAATATTAATTTTTAATTTATTATTTTTTGTTTTTATCATTAATATATCCATTTATTAGTTGTTCTCATTTACCTAAAAAGTTATTTTTTGTTAAATTTTCTTTGGTAAAATCTAAACAATTTTTGCACATTTTTTTATATTTTTTTATTGGTAGATTATATATTTTAATTATCTCATCAACAAATTTCTTTAATTCATTGCTTTCAACTAATGATCCTCGTTCATTATTAATTAAAAACTTAGCATTGGTAAATGAATTTAATATTACACATGGGACACCATGTGATAAAGCTTCTACAATCGATAATGGAAATCCCTCTCAATTAGAATATAATACTAATAATTTAGTTTTTTTTAATATTTTAGGAATTTGTTCGTTTTTTACACTTCCCTTAAAATTTAATTTAGATTTGTCAAGATATGCACCATCTCCATAAAATTGAATATTAATGCCTAATTCATTTTTTAACATTTTGTCTATTTCTAATAATTTATCTATATTTTTCTGATTATTTTCCAATTTTCCTATATATGTTATTTGAGTTCTTAAATCTAATTTATCTAAAATTTGATAATTAATTTTATTTGCTTCAATAAAACCATAATTAATTGGAAAAATACATTTAATTTTATTTTTGTTATTTTTTATAATTTTTTTATCTAATTCTGTAAAACAAACTAAATTACTTTCTTTAGTAAATGTAAAAAATAATTTCTTAAATAATGTTCCCAAAAGAGTAGATGAAGTAAAATCATTTAGATATTTTTTGATATCAGTATGTAGAACATTGACATTTTTGTTCAATAGACTCTTAGGAATAGGAATTTCTGTTTGATTATTAATAATTAATGAAATTTGATTTTCTTTTACAATATTGATAATTGTTTTTTTAGCATAATTAAAGAATCTTAAATAACGGAATATAAACATAATTTTGTTGTCATTATTTTTATCATATAAAATATCAAATTTTAATTTATAAATTTTTTTGTATAAATTATCTTTTTCAATAATTTTATATTTTTGTTTTTTAGTTAATTTTGAATAATAAAAATATAAATAATAAAAGTTGAAATTTTTTAGATTTCTAGCCAAAAAATTATTATATTTTTCTAGCCCCCCTATTTTATAAGGATGATTTCAATTGCCTATTAATAATATATTTTTTTTTTTTTTAATTCCATTTTAAATTGTTTGAATTACTAGTTTATTGTTATTAATTGTTAGTGAACATAAATCAAAATTAGGATATGACTTGTTTTCAAGAACATTTTAATTTTACATTAATAGACATCAATCTATACATTAATTGTTTAAATTGCCATCTTTCTGAAACGAAACTTCTATATCTCATTATCTTAGAATTTATAGCAATTTTAGATATTAAAAATCTTTGATTATAAGGTAGATGTTCTAATTCTGAGTAATAATGGAATCTTTCTACACAACCATTACACTCAGGTTGACCTAGTGTGATTAACCTTTTAATCACACCTTTAGTTTTAAGCAATTTTATAAATTCATTGGTATGAATAAAATTTGTGTTTTTAAACATCATCACATCATCAGTTTGAACAGACTTAATTTTGATACCATTGCTTTTAAAATATTGAAATCCTGATTCAATAGCATACATAACATTTTGTGTTGATGCATTATCTAGTACTAAACTATATGTAAATCGAGAATGAGTATCTACCATATTGAAAATTGGAATAATCTTGTTTAATCCATTTTCATTTCTTCCTAATATTTTTAAATCTAGTTGAATATGACCAGGCTCAATAATTTGATACCTTTTAGGATGATAATAATATTTCTTTCTGGCTTTTGTAAAATTAAAACCTAATTCTTCAGACAATATCTTTTTTAAAGTATTTATGCTTATTTTTGAGAAATCAAATTGATTGTTAAGATTGTTTTCAATATGAACTTTGCATCAAAAATCTGTAATCTCAAATCCGATTGATTCTTGACAATATTTTAAATAAAAATCACATAATATCCTTCTAGCTTCCTTATTATATTTATTTGCAATATTTTTCTTTATTGGTAATTTATCAATACGATCAGTTCAAATAAAATAGGATTTATTGATTAAATTAATGGTTTTATTTTTAAAGGCAAAGAATTGAGATCATGAATATTGCCTTTTGCTTTTAAAATAATCATTAATACTTAATTTTTGAAATTCAATTTCTTGAATAGTAGTTAAATATCATTGGAATTTATTCAAGAATTTATATGCTACTTTTTGAGTATTGACATCATTGGTCTTATTTAATGGTTTGAAATATTGTTTAATAAAATCTTTATGTAACTTTATCACTGAATGATACTTTTCATTAGATGTTAAGGTTTCATACTTTTTTGATCTTTTTATGTTTAAAATACATATAAGTCTCTTTCGGAAGTCTACAAAAAAGAAGTGGACTAATCCTACCAATTATATTTGGGGGATTTTTATTGTCCAACTTAATTTTACTAATCAGTCCCAAAAGATGGTAATTTAAAAAAATTGACTTAGTCCAGTAGATTACAAAATAAATATGTTATAAATTAAGTGTCCCAATTTTATGTCTATGTGTAGATTTTAAACAAATGTCAATATTTAAAAAAGAAAATTTTTTTCATCTTCTATGTTTATATATCCCATGATTTATTATGAAATATTTTGCAAAAAAATATTATTTTTCATCTTTTTCAAATAGTAATTTGAATAAAATAAATTTTGTAGAAAAAAAAGATTATAAAAGTAATAAGGATTTAATTTTATTAAAACAAGATAATAGTGTTGGAGATGTGGTTGTTGCTTCGCGTTTATTGCATGTTTTAGAACACAATTCTACAACAAATCATTTTGATGTATTATGTGACAAAAAATTTAAGATTTTTTTAGATCAATTTCATTTTAAAAATATTAATATCTTTTATTGTAACAATGTAGACATTAATCATTATAATAAGGATTATTCATTAGACACAATTGATTGAAATAAGATTCAGTTTATTTATAATAAATTAAATGAATATAATAATGTTTACACAAATCAATTTTTTTTAACAATCCAAACAAATATCCTTTTACATTTTATAAAATATAAAAATTGCATTATGTTTAAAAGAGCTTATTATAAAAAAACAAATCATTTTATTTTCAAAATTATACCTTGTTTTTTCACTTATCTTTGATGTACATCTTCCAATGTAAAGACTCCATTTCCTTTAAAATTATTTAATGTAATTAATTTTAAGAAATTTAATTTTAAATTTTTTGGAAATAACAAGTGTAAAAAATTATATATTCAAGATTTTATTTATTATTCTATTTTTAAAAAGATTCCAACTAAATCTTTATCTTCATTAGATTTATCTAATTACTTTAAAATTAATAGAAAGAATATAAAACAAAAAAGCTTAATTATCATGATTGATGATGCAAGACAGAAGAGAAGATTAAAATTACAATGCCTTATTGATTATATTAATGCTTACTTTCCTAACTACAATGTAACTTTTGTTGGCAATGGCCCTAAATTTATGAAAGAACTATTCAATAAGAAACAAGAATGTAAATTTAAAATTATAGACAAGGTGAACAAAACAAAAACATTAATGGATTTAATTAATGAAGTTAATAAAATTGAAAATGTTTTAGCATATGACACCTCCATATTGCATATAGCAATGTTATTGAATAAAAAGACCACTTTAATAATTAATAAAAAAACTATACACTATTATTCTTGGTGTAAATATGATAACCCTAATTTATCTATCATTAAATTAAATTCAAAATACTTTTATTAATATATAATCTTATATCTAATGTATTAATAATTTATTATTCTTATTTAGATACAAAAATATTATGTTTTATTAGGTTAATTATTTGATTTAGTGGGATTATAGATAATTTTAGAGAAACTCAATTTTAGAAATTAAAATCAATGAAGGAGTGAGCATGAAAGATAGTAATGAAAAAGATTTGGATTACACATTGACACAAAATTAGGGCATTTAATTTATAACATATTTATTTTATAATCTGCCAGACTAAGACAATTTAACTTTTCTTGTATTCTTTTGTTGTTATAGTATGTGATATATTCATTTATTAAATTTTTAAGTTATCAAATTCTATTGTTTTCATCTCTAGCTTATAAATTAATTCAGTTTTAATAGTAGCAAAAAGTGTTTAGCAACTCTATTATCTATTTGTAAATTTATGTGAGCAATAAAATATTTCATGATCTAAATGTACAATAGAATTTTTAATATTTCATCATCTAGAATTGATTCTAATACTAAGTCTAGATTATTTTTTAGATAATGAATAACTTAAAATTTCCTTAGCTTTTTAACTTATAAAAATACATATTTATTTTTAATATTTTTGGGTGATTCAATATAAGTTACATCTGTAGCAAAAATAGTCTTATCATTAATTTTGTAGTCATAGTCTTTTTCTACTATATTTGGTATTTTAAATAATGTGTTTTTTATTTCTTTTAAGTTATGAGAACTTTTGATTCTAATGTTGCAAAATAAATGTATTAGGTTCATAATTCTTCAAATTTGTTGATTAGATATCAAGATACCTGTTCTTTTAAAAATATCTTGGATAATGGTTTTCTGCTTATTGAACTATGGTATTCATAAAATATTTCTTTAATTAAATTATTTCTATTTATTTTTGATTTTTGAAAACGGAAAATATTTGATAAATGATGAAAACTTGATGGAGATTGTTTAATAATTTTCCTAGTAATTTCTTTATCTTTTTTATCATATTTTTTATTTTTACTATTTCTTTATAATGTTTAATAATTTCAATTTAATCTTTTTATCAATTTGATCAATATTAATTTCAGAATTTTCATTAGGTTTTTTTTTATAGATTGTTTATTTTTACTTAATCATGGCGTTTTTTCTTCATAATGTCTTTGCTATCCCAAAATTATTTCCATGTGTAGATTTAAACAATATTTGTTTTTATATATGAAACCTTATCAAATAAAATTATAATTAGTAATTTTACTCATCTAGTAATTTAACTATTGTTTCTTCTAGTTCAAAGGGTGTTGTCTTACTATGGAATCTAAATATTGGAATTCCATATTTATTAATAATAAATTTTTCAAAATTTCATTTAACATTTTTAGACCTTGCTGTTCATGGCAATGTTTCTTTTAAATATTGATATAAATCATTTGCTTCACTACCATTTACATTTATTTTAGAGAACATATCAAATGTTACACCATATTTTATTTGACAAAATTATAATATTTCATTTTCAGATTTAGATTCTTGGAAAAGGAATTGATTGCAAGGAAAACCAAGAATAATAAATCCTTTATCTTTATATTTATCATATAACTTTTGTAAATCTTCATATTGTTTGGTAAATCCACATTTTGAAGCTACATTAACTACTAAAACAACTTTTCCTTTATAAATAGAAAAATCAACAATTTTACCATTTATATCTTTTTCTTTGAATTCATAAAAATTTTTCATATCTAATACCTATTTTACTTTTTATTTTAGTAAATTAATAAAAATAATAAAGATTAACAAACATGTTGTACATATATAATGTTTATTTAAATAAGTACTAAACTAAAAAGAAATTAAAAAAACCTGTAAATATTTTATTTATTAGGTTAATTATTTTGGATTATATTTTTTGTTCTTATTAATAATAGCAGTTAACATTGTTGTATCTACCTTAACATAATCAGCTTGATATTTTAGACTACTTATATCTTTGGGCAAGCATGAACCACCATATCCTCTTTTATCTTCATATACAAAGGTATGGCTAGTACCAATTCTAGGATCTGCTGTCCATATTTCTCTAACCATATCATATGAAATATTGAATTTCTTACATATATCATACATTTCATTACAAAATATTACTTTATTAGCAAAAAAGGAGTTTTCCATATATTTAGCCATTTCTGCTTCTTTTGGTGTTCCTATTAATATTCTTATGTTAGAAGTCATAACCTGTTGATAAGCTCTAATTACAAAATTTACATCCTCTCGACTCCCACCAAAACTTAATCAATTACGATTACTTAAAATTGCAAAGGGATGATTTACAGTTTCACCAAAATATTCTGGTTGAAAAACAATTCTTTTATGATATTTTTCAATCATTTTATCTGTAAAACCAATATAAACTGTGCTTCTTATTACAATAACTTTTGCTTTACATCATTTAACAACTTCTTCAACAATACTTGCATCACAAGACCCATCTTTATTCATAGGTGTTGGCACACAAATAAATGCGATATCACATTTATTAATTTTGTCTATAGTTCCTATTTTTTTGAACTTATCGTAAATAATAGCATCTGTAAATAAGTCTTTCATCGCTGTTCCCACATGACCATATCCAATAATGCCAATTTTCATATTATACCCCTTCTTTGTTCTTTTCATATCATTCTTCTAATTGTTTTAATATTTGTACTTTAATTTTATTTTTGCCTTTATATTTGCCTGTTGATTGTATGTTTTCAATAGATGGTTCGAAACCATATATAATATCTTTTATAAATATAGGATTCTTAGCATATTTAATTAACTCACACATCAACATGAAATCAGTATTTACATAAATTAATTTATTATTTAAATAACAAACACTTTTTATATCTATTTTTTTAAATAATTCATTTTTAAAACATTTGGGATGCAGTCATATATTATCCCCTCCTCTTTCTCATAAATTTTTAAATGATAACATCTGGTAAATTTTTAACGGTTTATCTAATCTAATGCAATTTCCAACAGATAGATCTGCCTTATGTTTATCAAAATTTTCTTTAATTATCATTAATGCATTTTCATTAATAAAATCATCGCTATCAACATTTACTATTATTGTGTTTTTATCTACATTAAAAATATTATAAAATACCTCTAAGTTTTTTAATACTCCAACACTATATGAATTAAAGATGAATGTTATTTTATTTTTAAAGAAAGAATTATATCCAATCATATATTCTAAAAAATCCTGATATATTTTGTTTGAAAAATCATCTATATATAATATGTGAAAATCTTTATATATTTGATTTTTTAATGATTCAAATAATCTTAACAATTTTGAACAGCTAGTATTTCTACCTCTAATATAAATTAGTATTTTAGTTTTGATAAATATTGGTATTTTCATATCAAAATTAACATATTTTTGTTGACATATTATGTTATTGTTATTTTCATATAATTTTTGTAAAAAACGAATTGTTCATTGGTTCAACTTTAAATCATTTTGTGGATGAATGAAAAATATATTCTTATCTGTGTATCTAGCTATAAGCTTATTATTGATAGTTTTATCTAAACATTTATTTCAAGATAATTCATACTTATTATTAATAATTTTATTTTCCAATGGTAATAACTTATTTAGCTTTTCTAAATTTATAATTGAAGTGCGACATTCTGTTCTATATCCACATTGTATTATATTTTTGTAAGTAGTGTTAATACCATTAGATATGCTTAAATAATTGCCATTTTCTAAAGCTTCTATTAATGTTTTTATGTTGGAACTCTTTGTGTTATTCATATATAAAATATCTGAATCTGTTTGATAAACATATTTAGTCTTAACGCATTCAAAACCATATAATGTAGAAAATATATTTTGCCCATTTTGGGAATGTGAATCTTTTGCAATATTTTTAAAATATTTTTTATATGTTTTTTTAATATCCTTCTTGTTAACATATATAATCCTATCAATGTATCCATTTATTTTAAGCAATTTAAGTTTTGATTTTAAACTATCTAAATTATTAATGTCAAAAAGCCTATTTCTATCTTTTTTTTCTAAATCAACTGTAATCAAAATCTTTTTAAAATGAGTATTTTTCTCTAACTGATTTACAATATGTTTAATACTAGAATAAATTGTTTTTCATTCCATACTATTTGTTTTAATAAGTAGTGAACAATCGTTTGCTTTATATTTTTGTTTATGTTTACAAATAAAAATAATTCTTTCAGAAGTAATTGATAAATCATTTATATTTGCTCCAGTATCATATTTAATATCTTGTACTTCAATATCATTTTTAGATAATTGCCTTATATATCAATCTAGTGAACGATGATATTCTGTTCTGTCAATTCAATCAGTTTTCTTATTGTAAGCAGAGCATTTATTATAGTCCTTGTTATATCCTTGTCTTAGTTCAATTGTGTTTTTATACCCATCTTTTTGGACACCCCTATATAATGTATCTGTGGGGTAGACGAAAAAATCCCCCAAAAGGACCTTAGGGGATTTTAGTCCACTTCAAAAACACTACTTTTGAGAGGACATTATGTATTTTAAACAA
>CAJGBT010000019.1 GCA_904501665.1 uncultured Bacilli bacterium
AGGTACAACTAAATATGACAAATTATGTTGAATTTCACAATAATAAAAGATTAACCAAAATAGATGGTAAATGATTTACACCTACTGAATATGAAAAAAATTTATATAATGAAAGTGGGCAATTTATTTAAAACTGTCTATGTTAAAAAAATATTTTTGATAAAAATATATATGGTCATTTCAAAAGTATAATTTTTAAAATAAACTTAAAATCTACTAATCTATGTTTTTGGGGTAATTTTTCATTACTCCCAATATGATTAAAAGAATTGTATAAAAAAGATAGGTTTTCATCTATTCTCTATTATTTATTTTATTAAATGAATAAAAAAATAAATATAATATTCACATCATGATTTATATAGTGAAATATACTGATATACATTTAGCTATTTTCGAAATTAAAAAGAAATATCTAGATTTAAAAAAAGAAAATTTTAAACTAATCGATTTTAAAATAAAACCAGATTTTTTAAATGAAATTCTTCAAATAGACATATTTAATCAATTTAATGTATTTATAATAATAAATTGTGCTTTCTTGTCTAAGAATAATGTTTTTAATGATGAACAAGATATCTTTAACAATTTAAATAAAGTCTTAGATAAAGATATTTATTTATTAACTGATGATAAAATTTTATCAAATAAGGAATTTAATAATTTAACTAAAAATTTTAAATTATTAGAAATTAATAATATTAATGATAAGAATAAAAAAGAATTTATTAATTATTTATTAAATAAGCATAATGTTGTATTAGAAAAAGATATCTATGCTTTATTATTAAATAACTTAAATAATAATTATGGAGTAATTACTAATGAAATTAATAAACTAAGTCATCTAATGTTAGAAAAAACAACTAAAGATGAATTAAAGAAAATTATTTCAAATTATAATGATGAAAATGTTTTTAAATTAGTGGAAAATATTCTATTAAAAAAACAAAATCAAACATGAATAATTTACAATGATTTATCTAATAAAAAAAATGATGAGATTATGATTATTAATGCCATCGCAAGTCAATTGATAAAGATATTTTTTGTTTTAAAAATGTTAAAAAGCAATATAGCTATCAATGAGATTTCTAAACTAACTAAGGTTCCTAGTTATTTCATAATGAATTATCAAAAATTTTTTAATCATTTAAATGTTGAAAAATTACAAACTAAAATTAATGCCCTTTATGAATTAGAACTTAAAATTAAATTAAATCAAATAGATAAAAAATTAGCTTTAAAAGAAATGATTATTAATTGATTAATAAATTAATTAATTAGTAAAATAATAATATGAATAAGGAAAAGTATCTTAGAAAAATTCAAGAAAAATTTTTTTTAAAAAAAGGGCAATTTAGAGTTTCTTATTGTTGAATATCTAATTATCAAATAAAATTATTTCATGTTAAAACTTTAAAACATTTTCGAGAATTTGTTGAACCTTTAAATTTTATGGATGATTACTGTGGATATTTATTAAAACCACAATTTATCTTTGAACTAAAAAAAAATCAAATTAATTTTGATATTGTTGTTTTAAATCAAAATTTAAAAATAAGTAAACTATATCCAAATTGTCAAAAAAATTTTAAATTAAATATGATGACTGAACCAAAGGCTATTTTAATTTTGAATGAAAATAGTATTAGCTTCTTAAAAATGAAAGTTGATGATGTATTGAAACTTTCTAAAAATAATTTTAATTAAATAATTATTTCTTATTGATAACATTAAAGCAACGCAAACAAATATTATCATTAGTTATTAATTCATTTGCAAAATGATTTCAACAACGATCACATCGTTTAAAATTACTTTTTTTAATCTCAATATTTGTTATATCTTTAGAAACTAAAACCTCAGCAACATTTAATCAACGTTTTAATAAATTTATATCAATATCAAAATTATTATTGATTATAACCAATGCTTCATTTGACTTTTTGAACAAACCTTCTTGTCTAACTATTTCAATTTTGTTATATATTTCATTTTTTAATTTAAAGAAATTTTTCATAATTTTTAATTCATCTTCACTAAATTTAATATCTATAGTTGTTGGGAATTTTTCTAAATTAATACTTGGCTTCTTGTTTAATTTATTAAATAATTGATATGCTTCTTCACAAGTGTGAGGCAGAATTGGGTTAAGGACTAATAATAATTTTTCTAAAATATAATAAATAGTTGTTTGACTCTGTCTTCTTGATAAACTATTGGATGCATTACAATATAATTCATCTTTAATAATATCAAAATATCATTGACTTAACTCAATTGTAAAATTATTTATCGTTTTAATGACAGAAATAAAATCATAATTATTATATGAATTCTTAATTAATGTTAAATTTTCATTTAAACGATAAATTACATAACGATCTTCAAATCTTAATTCATCAACTATATCCTCACTAGGATTAAAATCACTTAAATTAGATAATGAATATCTTAATAATGTATTTCTAATTCTTCGATAAGTTTCAGCTACTTGCTTAATCATATTATTACCAATCCGTGTATCAACTGAATAATCACTACTAGCTGCTCATAATCTAAGTATATCTGCACCATATTCATCACAAATTTTTAATGGATCTATTGTGTTACCTAATGATTTAGACATTTTATTTCCTTTTTCATCTAAAACAAATCCATGTTGTAGTAAATATTTATAAGGAGCTTCATTATTTAAAATAACTCCATTAATAAGTGAAGAATTAAATCAACCTCTAAATTGATCAGAGCCTTCAAAGTACAAATCAGCAGGATAAGGTAAATGATAATGTTTTAAAATATTAAATGATGAACCTGAATCAAATCAAACATCTATAATATCTTTTTCTTTAAAATATTTTTTTGATTGATCCATTCATTTAGGAATAAAATATTCAACTGGCTTTGAGAATCAAATATCAATTCCTTCATTATCTAAAATGTTGATAATATGTTTAATTAATTTAATATCAGAAATAGGATTATGGTTTTCATCAAAAATAATTGGGATAGGCACACCTCAACATCTTTGCCGAGAAATACATCATTCCTTACGTTTTAAAACCATTTCTTTAATGTGTTCAATGTTCTTTTGGTTGGTACTATGTACTTTTTTTAATGCATTTAAAATATCTTGACTAATAGCATCAATATTGACAAATCATTGCTTAGTAGCTCGATACATTACAGGTTTTTTACTTCTTCAATCATGAGCTACGGAGTGATTAATTTGTTCTTTAAACAATAGATTTTTACTTTCTAATAAGCGATTAATGATTAACTCATTAGTTTTTAAATAGAATTGATTAACTAGTTCTATATCATCTACTTCACAAGTAAATTTACCTTCGTCATTTATAGGACAAAAAACACTAATATCATATTTTTTACAGGCATAATAGTCATCCAAACCAAAACCAGGTGCATTATGAACTAAACCTGTTCCATCATTATCACTTACATAATCTGCTAAAATTATGAATCCTTCTTTGTGTTTATATAAAGGATGGGTATATTTTATGTATTCTAATTTTGAACCTTTAAATGTATCAACTTCTACATAATTATCTATTCCAATTTTATTAAAAACTTTTTCCTTTAAATTACTAGCTACTACAAAATATTCATTATCTTTTTTAATTAATGAATAATCTACATTTTTATTAACAGCAATAGCTAAATTACTAGGAATAGTTCAAGGTGTTGTAGTTCAAATAATAAATTTAGTATTAACAGGAATTATATTATTTTCTTTAGCATTAAAAGTTACATAAATTGCTGGGTCAATAACATTATGATATTCTATTTCAGCATCAGCTAAAGCACTTTTAGTACTTCATGATCAAAATACTGGTTTAAAATCTTGAAACACTAATTGTTTTTCTACCATCTTAGTAAATAAATTTAATTCATCTAATATGAAGGTTTTATCTAAGGTTAAATACTTTTTTTCTCAATTAGTTAATAAACCTAAACGATCAAATTGTGATTGTTGAATCTCAACTTGTTTTAAAGCATATTCATAACAAGCTTTACGTTTTTTAACTGGATCATTAATTGTTTCAAATGATTTATCATTCTTTGAAATAGCATTTTCAATTGGTAAGCCATGTGTATCTCATCCATAAATAATTGGAGCATAATAGCCTAACATTAGTTTTTGCCTAATAATGATATCTTTAATAATTTTATTTAATGCATGTCCAACATGGATATTCCCATTTGCATAAGGAGGTCCATCATGCAGAATAAATGAATTATTTGACTTATTTTGGTTCAAAACTAATTCATAGATATTAAGATCTTTTCACAGTTTTTGAAAAGTTGGTTCTTTAATATTTAAATTTGCCTTCATTTCAAAATTAGTTTTAGGCATTAAAAGGGTGTCTTTATAATCTTTTTCCATATATTTTCTAAATGTAATTTGCCTTTAATAAATTATAAAGCATTTTAAAAGGTAAATACAATAAACCTAAAAACATATATGAATTAAAAACGGTGTAAAAAATACCAAAAGAAGATAAATTCATTTTAACAATACTATAGTTATTATCAATGCTTGTACAATGATAATTTATAATTAAATTCATAGAAAATCATCCATTAGAATTAAGATTTAAGTAATTTCGGGTATTAACAAAATAAAATAATAAAATAAAAAATAAAATAAATATACTACTAAAAATAAAAATTAATGAAGATGTTCAATCTATTTTTAAATCAAAATTAAAATTTTTATACAAGAAAATGGAATTAATAATTAAAATAGCTAATAATATACAAATTAAAGTGATGAGGATAATGAATGTTTCTGATAAATGTAAAACTATTTTTTCACCATCAAAAACAATTTTAAAAAAACCAATATAATAAGAATCAAGTGAAGCTAGTTCCTTATCTCATAAAACAATTTTTTCTGAAATGTAAAAAACAGACATACAAAATAAAACAATCAAGAATGCTGTGATTGCAACGATTGAAAAAACTTGAATGATTTTTTGCGATGTTAATAATTTAATTGAATTTATTTTAATCATTAATTAAATGTCTAAATCCTTAACTATTGCATCAATTTCAGCATCTGGTAATGCAATTTCACTTTCTTTTTTGCTATTATTAAATTTAAAGCGGTTTTCTTTAGCTCGTTTTTGACTTGGAGATAAATTTAAATTTTCATCAATTATATTTGCATTTGCTTTATGAATTTCCTTTTCAACATCATAAGGAATTCATTTATCATCTTTAGACACAAAAACATTTTGATTACCATCATGATACATTCATTTTCCATCTTTAGATAAAAAGGCAACATTAGCAGGATTTTTTAGTATTTCATCTCATTGAATCCCTTGTTTAACAACATTTATTTCAGTCCCAAAAAGTGCTTCATCATTGGTTAATGTTTTAATACCTTTTTCTTCTAATTCTTTTTTATATTTATGAAATGATTTACGTTCTTGTTTGTGTTTTTTAATTTTGCCAACTTCATCCAATATTTGATTAGAAAATTTTGAATGTAATGAATAAACAGCTTTTTTTATAATACTTCAATTTGATTTAATATTTTCATCAATATTTTCATAATTAAATTCTGATATGATTTTTAGTATATATATTGCAATAGGAATGGCAATAAATCCAACAAAAGCAAATAGTGTAAAAAGGACTACTAATATAATTCCGATAGTAGATAGATTGAATATATTACTTTGTAAAAATGAATTATAAATAAAAGTGTAAGCTGAAATATCTGGAGAATATAAATAACCACTATTATATAGTCAATTTTTGTATGCTTCAATTGTGGGATCAGATATTGGCAAAACATTAATATTACTTTTATTAATAAAATCTTTTAATTGAGAAATTAATTGTAACTTTTGATCATCATTAGTAGCATTATCAATTAACTCCATATAATTTCTAATTTGTTGTGCTTCTATTGAACTAAAAATTGGTGGAGGGATTAAAATAAAAATTAAGACAATTAAAAGGGAAATTAATATAAAAAGATAAGCAAGAATAGATAAAATCTTAGTGAGCTTACTTTGCTTAACAATAAGTTTACCCTGCTTTTTTAAATAAATAAAACTAATAATACCAAGCATAATGGAAACAAATATAAATGCACATAATAAGTACCCTAAAATAGTTAAACCAGATATACCATGACTATTAGCTACATAAAAATTAGAAATATCTACATTAATATA
The DNA here is from genome assembly GCA_904501665.1 of uncultured Bacilli bacterium. Classification (GTDB taxonomy): domain Bacteria; phylum Bacillota_I; class Bacilli_A; order Mycoplasmatales; family Mycoplasmoidaceae; genus Mycoplasma_L. The sequence continues at coordinate 6,216 of CAJGBT010000019.1, forward strand.
ACCTACCTTTTTAATTACAAAAGGATTAAAACATAAATAAGCAGTTAGTATAAATGTTGCAAAGAAAAATAAAATAAAAGTTAAATAAAAAAGTTTTAAATAATTGTGTTTAATATAATGAATCAAACCATAATACTTATTTTTTACATTAATAACACCATCATTATATTGTTTAACAAATAAACGATAAAAAATATTCTTATCACGCTGCTTTTGTTTCACATTAGCTAATGATTCAAATTCAGGATCTAAAGTTTCTTGAGTACTATCTAGATTATTTAATGATTGTTTAATTTTATTTTTTCGACGAAACATTTTTAACCTTAAATAAACTTTTGTTAAAGGTTTTGTGGGGAACAAAACCTAAAAACTCAATAATAGTAGTAGCCACATTGGTTAAATCAGCACCATTAACTAATTGATATTGTTTTTTATCTACAATAATAAATGGAACTAGATTTGTGGTATGACTTGAATAAATTATACCATTTTGAAAGTAATTTTTTTCTATATTACCATGGTCAGCTGTAATTATTAATGGAATATCAAATTTACAATAAATGTTTTGATAAATATTTTTTAATTGTTTATCCAATATTTTTATTGCTTTTAAACATGCTTTATAATTGCCAGTATGAGCTACCATATCAGCATTAGCATAATTGACAAGAATGATGTCATATTTATCAAGATTATCAAAAATAGCTTTGGTAATATATTTTGCATTCATGGCTGGAGTTTGTGCAAAATTACTAACATTTGGCGAGGGAATTAAGATTGTGTCACAACCTTGTTCTTTTTTGTTATTTAAAACATCTAAAAAGAAAGTAAGATGAGCATATTTTTCGGTTTCAGCAATTCTTAATTGTTTTAAATTAAGTTTAGAAATTTCTTTACCTAAATATGTTTCTGGTTTTGGAAAATTAGCAAAAATATGATTAACACCTTTTAAATTATAATCAGTTAAAGTCATGATATTGACATCAATAGGTTCATCAACATTAAATTTATAATCACTATGATCTCTAGTAAACAAATGAACTAATTGTCTCATCCTATCACTCCGATAGTTAAAAAAAAGTAAAAAATCATTTTCAGTAATTTTAGTAGCTTGATTATTAAAAGATTTTGGTTTTAGGAGTTCATCACCAATTCCATTTTGGTATGATTGCTCAACATAAGTAATTGGGTTAATATCATCCGTACTAATATTAATCATTTCATTGTATGAAGATAAGGTTCTATTAAAATTTTCATTTCTATCCAAACTATAATATCTACCAGCAATCGTTCCAATAATAGCTTTTTTGGTTTTAATATATTTATTATCAATTTCTTTTAAAATAGTTAGAAACTCTTTATCTTGACAATCACGCCCATCACTGATTAAATCAAGAACTGGTTTAATCTTATACTCATTACATGTTTTTATTAACTCATATAAATGTTCAATATTTGCATGGATATTTCCACTAGAAACTAGACCAATTAAATGTACATTTTGCTGCTTTTTTTTAACCACTTTAAGGATATCAATTAATTTTTGTTTATTTTGTTTAAATGCTTGATCAACTAGTTTTTTACCCATTAGCATTTTTTTACCTGAGCCAATGGTTAAATGTCCAACCTCAGAATTTCCAGATTGTCCTTTAAGTAATCCAACTTTTTCTTCAGAAGCAATTAATTTAGTTGATGAAAAATTTTTAAATAAATAATTAAAATATTTTGGTTTAGCATCAAAAACTGGATTTCCTTTTGTTTCTAAACCAATTCCTAAACCATCTAAAATGATAAATATTAACTTACATTTCATTTAGTTCTTTCAATTAAATTAATAAATTGTTTAGCATTTAAACTAGCTGTACCAATCAAAAATCCATCTAAATTAGGGATAGTTGATAAATAGTTAATATTATCTAGATTAACTGAACCACCATATAAAACATCAAAGTTAGTTTCATAATTAATTTGTCCAAATTGTTTAATAATAGTAATAATCATTTCAATTTCTTCATTACTTGGAGTTTTATTAGTTCCAATTGCTCAAATTGGTTCATAAGCAATTGTTATTTTTTTAAGTAAGGTTTTATCAATGTCCTTTAAAGCATTAGCAATTTGCCTTAATAAAAAACCATCAGTTTGTTTTTTATTATAAGTATCAATTGTTTCACCTATACATAAAACTACATTAAAATCTTGCGATAAAGCTTTTTCAATTTTTTTGTTAATTTCATAATCGCTATTGTTAGAAAATAATCTTGTTTCTGAATGACCAATAATTACATTTTTGATACCAATATTTTCTAAGTGTTGATATGATGTTCTAGCAGTGTAAGAACCAAAGGGAATATAATCTACATCTTGAGCATAAATATTGATACTATCTTTAAAATATGTTTTTGCTACAAATAATCAAACATTAGGAATAGCTATTCCTATTTCAAAGTCATTTTTAAAATTAACTTCTTTTATCGTATCAGCAAAATTGACTACATCACTTAATATTTGATTACATTTTCAATTTCCAATTATTTTTTTCTTCATTATCTAATTCCAAAAAGCTTTACTAAATATTCATTTATTGATTTAACAATTTTTTGTTTTTGTTCTGCTTTTATTTCATATTCATTATACCCATTATTTTTATCAAAATATAAATTATAATAAATTTTAAATTTTGGTTCTGTTCCTGAACCTCTAAATTTAATTCATGAATGATTGTCATCCATTAAAAATTCTAAACAATTACCATGGTGATTTCAAACAATTTCCTTGATTTTAAATCTATCAATCTTAGTTAATCTTGTAGTTGAAATCTTTGTAATTAGTTCATTTGAAAATTTAGCAATATCATCTGTTTCTATTTTAATTGAAATAGTTTGACCATACCAATTACCAAATGCCAAATATATTTTTTTATTTAATAAATCAATTAGACTCATACCTTTATTTTTATAAAAACTATAAATCTCTAACATTAAAATAGCTGATGCTAAACCGTCTTTTTCTCTAATAGCATCACTAATACACATTCCAATTGCTTCCTCAAATGATAAGTTAAAATGATTTTGTGAATCAATTGCTTCATCCATAAGACTAGCTAGGTTTTTAAAACCTGTTGCTGTTCTTAAAACAATTCCATTTCATTGATTAACAATATTATCTATCAGGTTATTACTTACATAAGTAGAAATAATTAAAGGAATTTTATTTTCATTTTTTTGGTTGTAATTTAATAAATAATAAGTTGCAATAATGGCCATTTCATTTCCGGATAAACATGTTCATTTTCCATTATGCTTAATTGCAATTCCTAAGCGATCGCCATCTGGATCAAAACCTAAAATAATTTCAGCACCAACTTGATTAGCAATTTCTATTGAAGGAAGAAATGATTGGGCATCTTCAGGATTAATATTTAAAGAATTGATAAAATCTTCATCATAAAAACATTGCGATTCATTTAAATATAGTGTATACCCAAATTTTTTAATAAAATCAAAGAAAATTTTATCGCTTAATGCTCCATGATGAGTAGTAATAAGAACTTTATTGTTTTTCTTAAAACTGTTAAGATTAACCTTAGATTTAATATCATCAAAATAATCTTCAATCAAACTATCAGGAATATAACTAATTAATTTCTTATTAAGAGTTAAATTGAAATCTAAATTCTTTTTTCAATTTGGGATGAATTTAGATAAAATGCTAATCTCATTTGGTAGTAATTGGCCACCTGAGGCATTATATACTTTAAAACCGTTATATCTTTTAGGATTATGACTAGCTGTAATAATAATAGCACCATCTAATTTCAATTTCCTAACTGCATATGAAACTAAAGGTGTTGGAATTGGAGTTTCGCGTTTAAAAAATAAAGCTTTTATACCCATACTAGTTAGTGTTTTAGCAATCACTTGTCCAAAAAATGAACCATTCTTACGATTATCAAAAGCAATTAAAACATTAAGTTGTTTTTTATCCTTATTAACCTCTTGTAAATATTTAGCGTAAGCAATAGTTAATTGTTGGTAGGTAAATTCATTAAGATATAAATTACCCGGACCCATAAAAGCACGATAACCAGCTGTACCAAACTTAATTTTTTCTTCACTAAATGATTTTTTAATGTCTTCTTTTGTCATTACATTTAACATTTCATTTTTCATTTCATCAGATACATTTTTATGTTTTAATCAGTAGTCAAATATTTTATTCATATCTACTCCTTTAAAAGATAATTAGCCCGAAAACAAACAGGTAATAATTCTTTAAATAAATACTTTTTTATTTTACCTTCAATGTTATAAATAAAAATAGGTGTATCATCTTCAAAGAAGTCAGCTAACATTTGTAAACAAGCTCCACATGGAATTCCAAAACTTTTTTTATTTGAACAAATAAGATGTAATTCTTTAAATGAATGACTATTATTAGTAATAGCACTAACTAAGGCGCTTCTTTCTGCACAAATAGTTAAACATAAAGAAGAACTTTCAACATTAACACCTTTAAAAATATTATTATTTTTGTCTACTAAAATACTAGCTACTTTGTAGTTCGAAAAGGGAGCATGTGAATGTTTTTGTAATTCCAATAATTGATTGAAATAGTTCATAATTATTAATTGTTATGCATATCTATTATAAATGATTTCATTTAAACTTAGATATTAATCTTTGTTTTAGGAGTTATTTTAAACCAAGATTAATATATTTTATTATCAAAAAAATACAAAATAAATACTTTATAAACTTTTAGCTCTTAGTTGGCCACAAGCACCATTAATATCAGATCCTTTTTCTTGTCTAACTGTTACGATGATTTTGTATTTTTTAAGCTCATTAATGAAAGTTTTAATATTGTCACTACGTTGAAAACTAGTATTATCAACACTATTATAAGGTATCAAGTTAACATAACATAAAATACCCTTTAATAATTTGCCTAACTGTTGAGCACATTCCTTAGTATCATTGATCCCTTTTAACATAATATACTCAAAGGTAATTCTTCTATTAGTTGACTTAATAATATCTTTACTAGTAGTAATAATTTCATTAATGTTATATACTTGATTAATTGGCATTAGTTGGTTTCTTATTAGATCATTAGGAGCATGTAATGAAATTGCAATTCCTACTTGTGGAAACTCATTAACAAAGGTTTTTAATTTTTTCACAAGACCACAGGTTGATATAGTAATTTTTCTAGAACCAAGTGCTAGACCTAAATCATCACGAATAATATTTAGAAATTTTTTTAAATTATCATAATTATCTAATGGCTCACCTATTCCCATGACTACAATATTTCTTATTTTTGGTAGATTATTTTGTAATAAATATAAATTTGCATGCATTAATTGCAAAACAATTTCACTTGCAATTAAATTTCTAATTTTTTTTAATTGACCAGATGCACAAAATTTACATCCCATATTACAACCTACTTGTGAAGTAACACATAATGAATTACCATATTCAAAATTCATAATTACACTTTCAATTTTGTTGCCATCTTCTAATTCAAAAAGAAATTTAACTGTACCATCTTTATCTTTTAATAATTGATCTACTTTTAGTTTTGAAAAGTAAAAAAAATCTTTTAAAAAGAATATATTTTGCTTTGAAATATTTGTCATTTTGTCAAAATCAAACACAAATTTTTTATAAACTCAATCATAAAGTTGTTTAGCTAAAAATGGTTTAAGATTATGTTCTGAGCAAAGTGATAACAAATCATTATAGTCATAATTAAAAAAATCTTTTTTAATTGTCATTATTTAGCTCTTTTAATTATTTTTCTAATAGCTTTAATTGTTTTTTTAAGATCATCATTTATAACTTGATAATCATACTTATCTTTATGCAAAAGTTCACCACTAGCAATGGATATTCTTTTCGTTATTGTTTCATTAGAGTCTGTTCCCCGATCTTGAAGACGCTGATGAATAGTTTCAATATCCTTAGGTAAAATAAAAATTGATATTACATCTTTAGCAAATTTTTTCATTATTTCTAAAGCACCTTGTACTTCAATTTCTAATAAAACATTAAAACCTTCTTCTAATTTCTTATAAATAATAGCTTTGGGTGTACCATAATAATTACCAGCATATTCAGCTCATTCTAATAAATCATCATTTTTAATTGCATCTTGAAAGGTTTTTTTATCAACAAATCAATAGTGTTGTCCATCTATTTCTAAATCCCTTTTTGATCTTGTTGTCATTGAGATAGAATAAAAAAGATTTAGTTTTTTATTAACTAATAAATTTTTAATAATTGTGCTTTTACCAACACCAGATGGACCAGAGATAATGAAAATCTTACCTTTTTTCATATGCTTTTAATTATAAACTCTATTTTCCCTTACAAAATATGATTGAGGATGTTTACAAACTGGACACAATAATGGTGGTTCCTTACCAACATGTAAATGACCACAATTAGTACAAATTCATAAAATAGGTTCGTTGCTACTAAACACTTTATTATTAGTTAATGAACTTAGTAAATCATTAAATCGTTTTGAATGATGACTTTCTACTTCACCTACTAATTTAAATAATTTAGATATTTCATGATATCCTTCCTCTTCAGCAACTTTAGAGAATTCTAAATACATTTCATTTCACTCATAATTTTCACCTTTAATGGCATCTTTTAAATTTTCAATAGTTACAGGAATATCATCATCATGCATTTTTTTAAATCAAAGTTTTGCATGTTCTTTCTCGTTTTTTGCAGTTTCTTCAAAAATACTAGATATGATGTTAAGACCTTCTTTTTTAGCTTTTGATGCATAATATAGATACTTTGTGTGAGCTTCAGATTCCTTAGAGAAAGCCATCATTAAGTTGTTTCAAGTTTTTGAATTTTTGAAATCCATAAAAACTCCTTTAGATAAAAAATAAAATTGTCATATCTAAAGTAAAGTAGTTATTTAGTATGACTAATGTTTTTTGTGACAAGGGTTGATGATTTAGAATTTTTATTTTTTACTTGATTCATTGGAACTCTTTCACGTGCAATAATTTGAGAGCCACCATTTTTAGTTGCATGCTTAGATTCATTGTGTTCTTTATCTGCATGGTTTTGATTAACATTTTTATTTTTTTTGTATCCTAATTTAACTCTATCATTAACATTTTTTAAAAGATTAGGATCATTTTGTAATTTTTTAATATCATTTATAACATGTTGCAATTCTCTTCGTTTATGCTCAACATTTTCAAGTGTAATATGTTTTGATGATAAAAAAACTTTTGGTTCATCTCTACTAATAACACCATAATCATTAGAAGCACGGTTAGATAACTCAAGCATCATTTTTTGTGTTAAATCAAAATCATCATATGTTCTTTCTTCATTAACATATATTTTTGGTTTTTTGACATCTTTTCTTTCAATGATATAAAATTTAACTTTTCTATTTTGAAAATCTTTTTCCATGGTTACTACCCTTCAAAACTATATATAATATTATATCTATAAATTTCAACTCATAAAATTTTTTTAAAATGACAAACCTAAAAATAAACAATTTTCCATTAAATATACATAAGATTATTTTTATTTAAATTATATAATTTAATGTATGCTAGTCAAAGGAAATTTTAGATTTAATAAAGATTTAAAAAATTTTTTTAATTGAAATTTTTTTCACTATAGTTTATTGATTATAAATTTTTTAATAATCTTTTTTTTAATGTTAATTTTATTTTTACCTTATACTGATGGTAAAAATCTATATTATGGTGAAGTTTTAAATTTTGGATTTTATCAATTGACTTTAAAAAGTGATAAAAATATCTTAAGCATTAGTCCATTTGCCTTTGTTTTATCATTTTTAACAATTGCTAGTGTTATTGGGTTATGTTATAGTTATTGAAAATTTAAAAATTCTAATCATTTTTTATATTATCGCAACCACACTGTTTCAGTCATATATGGTTTGATTATTTTATTTGTGCTCTTTCTAGTCTTATTAAATTTTATGAATCGGGAAGTAATTGATTTAAAGCATAAAAATATTGTGCAAAATGGTTTTTGAAATGATACAAGTAACAATTTTGAAATATTTAAATTTAATTATATATATGATATTTTATTAGCAAAAACAAATACTACTAATATTAGTTTAATTAATTGAAAGATAAATAATTTTGGTATTGTTTGAATTTTTGTTTGTGTTTTTGGGTGTTGTTTGATAATAACAACATTTATTACTACTGAATATTTTAAAAATAAGAATAAAATTAAGGATATTATCAACTATGAAAACTAAAACCTTTTATATTTCAACTCCAATATATTATCCGTCTGGTAAGCCACATATAGGACACGCTTATTCAACTATTCTTGCCGATGTTATCAATCGATATAAGAAAAGTATTGGTTATGAAACATTCTTTGTAACTGGTACAGATGAACATGGAAAAAAAATCGAAGAAAATGCTAAAAAACATAATATGAATGTTTTAGATTACTTACAAGAGAATGTTAATTGTTTTAAGCAATTATGAAACAAGCTTGGAATTGAATTTGATCATTTTTCTAGAACAACAGATAAACATCACATTGAGACAATTCAAAAAATTTTTAGTATTTATTTGAAAAAAAATTTAATTTATTTATCTGAATGAAATGGTTTGTATTGCATATCGTGTGAAGAAAATTTTACCAATAAAGATGCTGTTAAAAAAGATAATAATTTTTTTTGTAATTTTGGACATAAATTAATTGAAATTAAAGAAGAATCATATTTTTATAAAATTAAAAATGATGAAAAATGAATATCTAGTTTTTTTGATAAAGAGCATGATTTTATTTATCCATTAGCTAGAGTAAATGAATTAAAGAATAATTTTATTAATAAAGGCTTAAATGATCTTTCAGTTTCTCGTTCTAGCTTTTCATGAGGAATACCAATCTTAGAGAATAAGAAACATGTAGTTTATGTTTGGATGGATGCCTTATTTAATTATTTAACTGCTTTGAATTTTTTAACACCTAATGATAAACTGTATCAAAAATTTTGAAATCATGATAATGCTGAAATAGTTCATGTTTTATCAAAAGAGATTACTAGATTCCATTGTATCTACTGACCAATTTTTCTAAAAAATCTAAATGTTAAATTACCAACTAAAATCATTTCTCATGGTTGAATACTAAGTAATAATACCAAAATGTCTAAGTCTTTAAATAATGTCATTGATCCTAATGAATTTATTTTAAAGTATGGTAGGGATGCATTAAGATACTATTTAATGAAAGAAATCTCTTTAAATAACGATAGTACTTTTAGCGAGGAATCATTACTTGCAATATATAATGGTGATTTAGCTAATAATTATGGTAATTTAGTTTCAAGAACTATTGGTATGGCTAAAAAATATAATGCAGGTAAAATTAAATCATTATCAAAAACAACATTAAAATCTGAACAAGCAATTGTTAATTTAATTTATAAAACTAATGAAGAAAATACAAAATTTGTTAATGATTTTCAAATTAATAAAATTTTAAATAATACCCAGGAATTAATTAATCATGCCAATAAATTAATAGAAGAAACAAAACCATGAGAATTGTTTAAAACTAATAAAACACAACAAATTGATAATTTATTACATATATTAACTAAAATTATTGAGGTTTCTTCTTTTTGGTTAGCACCTATTTTAATTGATGGAGTAAAAACGGTAATATCACAAACCAATATAAGTTTATCATTTGAACAATTAAATAATCTAGATTCAGTTGATAATTTAGAATTATTAGAATCAACTCCTATTTATAAAAGAATATAAAAATATTAAATTGATTCCTTAATGTATTTTTCTATTTCATAAATAATATCTGTTTGGTTTTTTTTACTATTTAAAACATCATTAATTTTTTCATCAATAGAATTATTACAAATAACATTAATAATTTGTTTTGGTAGATTTTTTGTCTTTTGTTTAGAGTCTACCATTCGAAATGATGCCTGTTCATTATCAATTGGATTTCAAGACTTATCTAAAAAGATACTACATGTAGCTTCATCTAATGTTAATCCTAATGAAGCTATTTTAATATTGGTAAATAAAACTTTAATCTTCCGACTTTGAAATTCTCAAATAACATTTTGTTTTTCATTTTCAATTAATCAACCTGTTAAAAATCCAACTTTATATTTTTCAGCAATTTTAAACTTATTAATTTTATATATAGAAGAAAAATTTGTAAAAACTAAAACATATTCCTTATTTTCCTGGTCTTCTTCAAAAAGCTTATCTAAATATTCTTCTAACCATTCTAGTTTTATGCTTGAGCAATTAATATTCAACATTTTAGGGTCCAAGCAAATTTGTTGCAATCTTATAATTTGGGTAATAGTTTTATTTTCTTTCTTTTCTTTATTTTCACTTATTATTCTTTTTGATTCATGAAGCATTCTAAGATAATGTGCTCGTTGTTCATTATTCATTTCAAGTTTAACTGTTTTAGAGATGGTTTTTGGTAACCATTCTAAGTAGTCATAGACTTTTTTAATATCACAAAAATTTTCTAAAAATTTATTTCATGCTTCTACCATATTTGGTTTTAATGTCATTTCTCTTTTTTTAGTTTCGGGATTTAAATGAATATTAAAAAATTTCTTTTTATAGATGTATTTATAACCAAAATTATTTTCAGGATATAAGAATTTAAAAATTTTTAATACATCAATTATATTATTAACTGCTGGTGTACCACTAAGGGCAATAGCGTAGTTAGCTTTAATTCGTAATTTTAACATTCCCTTAGTTCTTTTGGATTTTGAATTTCTTAAAAAGTGTGCTTCATCCAATACTAGATAATCGAAATTCTTAAATATTGTTTGATCCTTTTGAAAATCCAAAGCTAATACATCATATGAAATAATTAATCACATTTGATTGTCATGATTGAATTTTTCATATGTTTGAAAACGTTGTTTTTTATCTTTTGGAGCAATAACAATGCTTTTGTCTAAGACATTATTAACAATTTCTATATATCAATGTAAGATGGTATTATTAGGAACAGCAAAGATAACTTTCTTATAATCTTCAACACCTTTGATTGCTACAATTGTTTTTCCCAATCTTTGTTGTCAAAAGATGCCAAAATTTTTTTTATCTTTAATTGTTTTAATACCTTCTATTTGATATTTTCTTAATTGCAACATAATAATAAATTTAAAAAACCCACCTATTGGTGAGTTTTCATAAAAAAACTAATTAAACATTTCGATATCGATAAATGTTACTTGTTTCATATACTATTGTAAATCTTAATGAAGACATATTTAATGCAATTGAATTGAAAATATTAACTGGATTAATCATAGTTATAACTAATATACAAATTATGAAGACAATATTAGCGCCAATGTGAGCATTTGCAACTCCAAATGTAGGACCATTTAAAAATGGCATAAAGAATAATTTGGCTAAACCAGAAAAGAAGACGGAGAAACCAGCTCCTACATCAAGGGCATTTTTTAATGGTTCAATAAAAACATTTGTTCAATTAGCTGCATATGAACCAAGTGATCCATATTGTAATTCAAAAACTGAACCTCGAATAGAAGAAAGATCAACAGATATAAATGACAATAATGCTCAAAATGCTAAGAATATTAAAGGTCATACAAGAACAGCAAAAATTCTTGATGATATTTTTGCACTATTAAATAAAACTTCATCCCTTCTTCTAAGACACTTAATTTTACCTAAACAATAATTAGCATAAACTAATGAACATGTTGGTCCAATGATTGGTAAATAACTAAATCATTTTTGTCTATACAAAGAACCTTTTTCGGAAATGTTTAATTTTCTTCTTGCTTGTTCGTATATTAAAATACCTCTTACAGGTGCTTTTCTTTCTGCCTGCATTCGGTAAAAATCTTGTTCATAACTTCTTCGTTGTTGTCTATCATCTAATCGCACAATAAAAACCTAATATAAATTTATAAACATATAAATTATATAACATTTTTTTAAAAATGTATTTTTTTTTGTTTTTATACCCATCTTTTTGGACACCCCTATATAATGTATCTGTGGGGTAGACGAAAAAATCCCCCAAAAGGACCTTAGGGGATTTTAGTCCACTTCAAAAACACTACTTTTGAGAGGACGTTATGTATTTTAAACAA